>NZ_JBHUDE010000028.1:0-89450 GCF_042678205.1 Oceanobacillus luteolus | reverse complement strand
ATAAATTCTTGCGTTATCAATCTTGATTGAACCGCCGTATACGGAACCGTACGTACGGTGGTGTGAGAGGACGGAGGTTAATCGCCTCCTCCTACTCGATTTTTAGCTATTTATGATCTCGCCGTGATGAAAGACAGTTTTTCCATTTACAATGGTTGTCTTCACATTTCCCTTGAATGTTTTACCAACATATGGGGAGTGTTGGTGGCGATAGAATAGATCTTCTTCTTGCAATTCGAACGTCTCATTTAAATCAACTAGAATAATATCTGCGTCATAACCTGTTTCTAATGCACCTTTGCCTTCTAGGCCAAATCGCTTTGCAGGGTTCGTCGCTGTAACTTGAACAATCTTTTCAAGTGGGAAGTTACGCTTATGATAACCTTCAGTCAGAAGTACGTTAAGCGTAGACTGTGCACCTGAGATTCCTCCCCAGCCTTCAAAGTAGTTATCGGTTACTGTTTTCATTTCTTTTGGTGCAGGTGAATGGTCAGAAGCGATGATATCAATCTCGTCATTAGCTAATGCATCCCATAAGCCATCGACTTCTTCTTGGTCGCGCAGTGGTGGAGCGCATTTTGCCAATCCGCCTTTTTCTTCTAAATCTTTTACTGTTAAGGATAAATAATGGGCACAAGTTTCCACACTGGCATCAACACCACGTTTTTTCGCATCGTTGATTAAATCAGTTACTTTCTTGCTGCTGGCATGAACGACATGTAGTTTACATCCCGTAGCTTCCGCGTATGAAATGACTCTTCTGACGGCTTCAATTTCTGAAATAATTGGTCGGGATTCCACGAAGTCACGGGCACTTGTTTTGCCGGCCTGAATTTTTTCTTCTTGTAATTGAGCACAAATTACTGTGCTTTCTGCGTGCACAGCAAGAATAGATCCAAATGAAGCAATCTCTGTCATTCCTTTATATAATGTTTCATCATCGGCATTGTCAAAATCCTCAATGCCACTTGGGGACATGAAAGCTTTAAAACCAATTACACCATTTTCGTGTAAATCTTTCAGGTCATTAATATTCTGGGGAACGAGGCCACCCCAATAATAAGGGTTCACAATTGCCTTTTCCTCCCCAAGTTTACTTTTTGCCTCGAGAGTTTTTTTATTGATGACAGGAGGCGTACTATTCAAAGGCATATCAAAGAAAGCAGTTGCTCCTCCAGCAGCTAAACTTTTGCTTCCTGTTTCCAGTCCCTCCCAATGATCTCTTCCGGGTTCGTTGAAATGGACATGCGTATCGATAACACCAGGCATGATATGCAATCCATTTGCATCAATTTCCTCTTTCGTATTGCCTGAAATTGTATTGGTAGACACCTCTACTATTTTGCCATCCTTAACCGCGATTTCTCCTTGAAAAATAGAGTCTTTCGTTACGATTTGGCCATTTCGAATAATAAGGTCATAATTCTGCATATTTACTCCTCCTAGGGGATTTCTGTATAGTTACTATAACTCGTTCTTAAGTGTAATATATAATCCTCTCCAATTATATTGTAGAAGTTATTCGTCCTTTATTCATTAGTACGTTTGGATAAAGTTTTGACAAATTTTTATATATTTACAGTTATTTCCTGTTGATTTTAGCCGCTTAGAGGTGCATCTTCTGAATTTAGAATGTTATAATGTAACGTAATGAATCAGTAAAGTTATTCATTCCCTATTAAGGTTAAAATAAACGATTCTGACATTGGTTCGATTTATTGATTTGTAGATTGCTTTGTAGAGAAGAGGTGAAATCCATGGACTTTCAAATAAAAGATCTCTTAAACTTGGAAGCATTCAAAGATGCAGACTATATAGGAGATAAATTAGAGTTAAGTTATAAAGTTACAGGAATTACAGTAGTTGATTCTCCTGACATCTCCTCATGGATTAGGGGAGGGGAAGTGATTGTCACTAGTTTTTATCCGATAAAAAGCATGACGGAAAAAGAGATGCGTTGTTGGATGAGTGAACTTGCCGATAAAAAGATCAGTGCTTTGATTGTTAAAATCCCGAAAGTGTTTGAAGAAATTCCGAAAGCTGTCTTGGATATTTGTCATAAACGATCAATTCCCATCATTAAAATTCCTAAGGATATTCCGTTTACTGAGATTACTTATCCAGTCATGGGGCAGTTGTTCAATAAAGAAGCAGAGAAACTTAAATATTTTAAAGAAATCCATAGTCGATTTACCGAGCTTTCGCTTCAAAACGTAGGAAGTGACGTCATTATTAAGACGTTGGACGAACTGATCGGTAATCCGGTTACAATTTATAATGAATCCTTTCAGAAAATAGCCAGTACGAATTCAGATGTAGAACTGTTCTATGAATTTAGCGAGAGTGACGAAAAGGAAAGTGGGTTCGATACAAAGTTTCCTTTTTATAGACGTACGGTAATTTTCCCGAAATTGTATGAAAGGAAATTGGAACAAATCCTTGTCCCTATAACTACCGTTAACCAGACAAAGATTAACCTTGTTGTCCATGCCGTCAATAAGGAAGTAAATGAATATGATTTTATTGCGATAGAAAATGCTGCGACTGCTTTGTCTCTGGAACTTGTTAAACAGTTGGCGATTTCAGAAGTGGAGAAGAAATTTAAAAATGACCTGATTGATGATCTTGTTTCAGGGAAAATAAAATCAGTCAACAGTATTTATGACCGTGCTGCAATAACAAAGTTTGATACTGAAGGTAAATATGCGGTTGTAATTTTTAACCTTAAGCCACTTCAGTCTAAACTAACAAAAGAGAAGTTTGCCGATAAGCATCAAATCCTCCAAAAGCATTATGAATTTTTGGAGAATACGATTGATTTCTACTTGACGAATGCGATTATAAGGGACAGAGTCGACGAAATCCTTGTCTTGTGGAAAGTGAGTGCTAGAGGCGATAACGATAAAAAGGAAATTAATAAAATTAAACAAACTGTAAAACATATCCGCGATAAGTTCAAAGCTTCGATTAAAGATTATGCTGTTCAGGTTGGTATCGGGAACATCTCAGAAACGATTACGGATCTTTATAAGAGTTATAACGAAGCTCGTGATACGTTGACAATTGGCCAATCTTCACAGCAAGAAGATTTTATTATCTCCTTCAATGACTTAGGAATTTACCGATTGCTTTATAAGTTTGACGATGTTAATCAACTGAAGGACTTTATTCCAGCAAGCCTACAGAGATTATTGGAATACCAGAAGTCTAATAAAGATGCGTTACTTGAGACATTAAATATATTTTTACAGTGCCAACAAAATATAGCAAAGTCTGCTCAGCTACTTTTTGTGCATTATAAAACGGTGACGTACCGACTGGAACGTATAAAAGAAATTACAGGCATGAATTATGATGATCCGGAAGAAATGCTTTCTGTCCAAGTTGGACTGCGGATCATAGATGTCATCGAAAGACAGGAATAATTTTAACCATTCACGGACTTTAAATGATTGAAACCAACCATAAATAGTGGTTGGTTTTTTCATATATGGGAAATAATAAATGAAGGACAAGATGATATAGAACAGATTAGCTTTAATGGATAAAAAAGAGCATCTTATTTATCTATTACGTATATAGGAAGGTGAACTTGAAAGGATTACAATTAAATAAGATGAAATCTTTTTAGTCTCTTTAATGAAAGGAAGATTACTTTGGAGCTTACAGAAAAAGTAATTGTAGATATGCTTTATAAACTCGGCTCATATGGGGGAGACCCTCAAGATGGGATTACCCGTTTTTTATATTCTGAAGCTTGGGTTGATGCCCAACAATATTTAAAAGAAGAAATGGAAAGTGCAGGGTTTATTGCGGAATTTGATGAAATTGGAAACCTATTTGGAAGGGTAGAAGGGTCCAAATATCCTGATGAAACTATCCTATCAGGTTCTCATGTTGATACAGTAGCTAATGCTGGTCATTATGATGGACAGTTAGGGATTGTTACAGCTTTCTTGGCAATTAAATATTTAAAAGAGAAGTATGGTCAACCTCTTCGCAATTTAGAAGTAGTGTCGATGGCAGAAGAAGAAGGCAGCCGCTTCCCATATGCATTCTGGGGCTCTAAAAACATTGTTGGAACTGCCAAGAAGGAAGAAGTTCTTGGTATAAAAGCATTTGATGATGGAGTTGCCTTTGAAGAAGCAATGCGTGGAGCAGGCTTTGATTTCCGAGATGAATCAAAGGGCCCGCGTAAAGATATCAAGGCATTTGTAGAAATGCATAATGAGCAAGGAAACGTGTTGGAACAAGAGAAGAAATCAGTCGGAGTTGTCCACAGCATCGTTGGACAAAGAAGATTTACCATTGAGTTGACTGGACAAGCAAACCACGCTGGTACAACACCAATGGGTCTGCGTAAAGATGCAGTATTTACAGCTAGCAAGATTATTGCTGAGGTGATTGCTGAATCTAAGCGAATTGGCGATCCTTTAGTTTGTACATTCGGAAAGATTGAAGTTACTCCGAACGTCGTTAACGTTGTACCTGGAAAAGTATTATTGACATTGGATACACGTCACACGGATAAAGCAGCACTAGTTTCATTTACCGAATATGTAGAAAAAACAATGAACCGTATCGCTGAAGAAGATGGTATTGGAATCTCCATTGATATGTGGATGGACGAAGATCCTGTTCCAATGGACGAAAACATTGTTGCATTAATTGAAAAAAGCTGTAAGGAACATGGCTTAAATTATAAAATGATGCACAGCGGTGCGGGTCATGACTCACAAGTACTTGCACCTTACTATCCAACAGCTATGTTATTTGTGCCTAGTATAGATGGTATCTCTCATAACCCTAAAGAATATACCGAACCGGCAGATCTACTTGAAGGTGCAAAAGCACTTGCTGCTGCTCTATACGAATTGGCTTACAAAGAATAGATATTACAAATTAATGAAGGAGCGATTTTTAATGAAAAACGGATTTCCAGACAAATTACTAGAATCAAGATCAATCATTAAACAAGGACTTTACGCATTAATTACACCAGAAGGACTAGTGAATAACAGTGTCCCTGGTTTTGAAAATTGTTACGTATCTATCTTGAGCTCACCAAGACTAGGAGCAAGCTTTGTTGATTACATCGTTACCTTGTATGAAGGTGGCCATAATAAAGAAAGAGGTTTCGCAGGCGATGCTGATGTTGAAAGCTTCTTGTATGTAGTTGAAGGTGAAGTAAAAGTAATAGCAGAAGATAAAGAACATACATTCACTGAAGGTGGCTATATCTACTGCCCACCTGGTACAAAAATGTTCATTGAAAACGTAAATAAAGGGGATTCTAAAGTCTTCTTATATAAACAAAAATACAAAGAACTTGAAGGTCAAAGTAAACCTTGGTTAGTTACAGGAAATGCAAATGATATTGAAGAAATTGAATATGAAGGCACAAAAGAAATGCGCATTAAAGATTTATTGCCAACTGACTTTGCTTTCGATATGAACTTCCATATCTTAACCTTTGATCCAGGCGCAGGTCATCCATTTATTGAGACACATGTCCAAGAACATGGGGCTTACCTACTTTCAGGTGAAGGAGTATACAACCTTGATAACGAATGGGTTCCTGTTAAGAAAGGTGATTACATCTTTATGGGGCCATACGTACAGCAGGCTTGCTATGCAGTAGGTAGAGATAAATTATCTTACGTTTATTCAAAAGACTGTAATCGTGACGCCGACCTTTAATTTATAAAAGTAAAAAGCAGAGGTGTAGCAATGAGAGTAGATAAAGTTAAATTAAAAGAGTTGATCAAAAATAAAATCAACCGTGCGGGTCTCAATGAGGAACATGCGGAAGTAGTGGCGGATGTATTAACGCATGCTGACCTACGAGGAATTCATTCTCATGGAGCTATGCGTGTAGAATATTATGCAGAACGGATCGCTAAGGGTGGAATAAATCCGAACCCGAACATCAAGTTTGAAAAAACCGGACCTGCTTCAGGTGTCCTTGAAGCGGACGGTGGTGTTGGACACTATATGGCTAAGAAAGCGATGGAAGAAGCAATTAAAATGGCTAAAGAAGTCGGTGTAGCTGTTGTAGGTGTTAAGAATATGAGTCACAGTGGTGCTCTATCTTACTTTGTTCAGCAAGCGGCGAATGAGCAAATGGTTGCTCTATCCATGTGCCAGTCTGACCCTATGGTTGTTCCTTTCGGTGGAGCGGAGCCTTATTACGGAACGAACCCGATCGCATTTGCAGCTCCTAGCAGCAGCGGGGACAATATCATTATCGATATGGCGACTACCGTCCAAGCTTGGGGTAAAGTGTTGCATGCTCGTTCGAAAAATGAATCGATTCCAGATACATGGGCGGTTGATGAAAATGGTGAGCCGACAACAGATCCATTCAAAGTTAAAGCCCTAGTGCCGATTGCTGGTCCAAAAGGCTACGGTTTGATGATGATGGTTGATGTACTATCAGGAATTCTGCTAGGCCTACCATTCGGTAAACATGTTTCATCCATGTATGAAGATCTTACAGCGTACCGGAAATTAGGTCAGCTTCATATCGTAATCAACCCGGAATTCTTTGGAGATAAGCAAGTATTCCTCGATAAAGTAACTCAAACGATTGAAGAATTACATGAAATTAAACCCGCAAAAGGTTTCGATCGCGTAATGTATCCGGGTGAGCCAGAGATTCTGCGCTCCAAGGCTTACGAAAAAGATGGTATCGAAATTGTCGATGACATCTACGAGTACCTTGAATCTGATGTAATCCACAATAACAATTACGATAACAAAGATCCATTTGCGAAATAAATTTAGTACAAATGGGACGATACTTTAAGAAAAGTAGTCGTCCCATTTTATACATAATTAAGAAGGGGTTGAGTTTGCGACTTGAAAGTAACAGCTAAAGAATTAGAAACGTTAATTGTTAACAAATTAATGAAAGCGGGACTCAAAGAAGAACATGCACAAGTTGTAGCAGATGTGCTTGTCCACGCTGATGCAAGAGGCTATCATTCACATGGAGCAATGCGTGTCGAGTATTATGCGGAACGAATTGCTAAAGGCGGAATCAATACCGACCCTGAAATTCAATTTGAAAAAAATGGCCCAGCCGCTGCTATCTTCGAAGGTGATAATGGAGTCGGGCATTTCATGGCGAAAAAAGCAATGGAAGAAGCAATCGCTATTGCGAAAGAAAATGGTATAGCAGTAGTAGGTGTGCGGAATATAAGCCATAGCGGGGCACTCTCTTACTTCGTTGAGCAAGCTGCTGATGAAGGATTGATTGGTATTTCGGTATGCCAGTCGGATCCGATGGTCGTTCCTTTCGGTGGGGCTGAACCTTATTACGGAACGAACCCGATTGCATTTGCTGCACCTAGCAGTAATGGGGAGAAAATTATCTTTGATATGGCCACTACGGTACAAGCTTGGGGAAAAATTCTTCATCATCGTTCAAAAAATGAACCTATTCCTGATTCTTGGGCAGTGGATGAAAATGGAGAATCAACGACAGATCCATTTAAAGTAAAAGCATTATTACCAATCGCTGGTCCAAAAGGATATGGCTTAATGATGATGGTTGATATCCTTTCTGGTGTATTATTAGGTTTACCACATGGAAAGCATGTCACTTCCATGTATGAAGATTTAACGGAATACCGTAAACTTGGTCAATTGCATATTGTCATCAATCCAGCATTTTTCACTTCTGCAGATTTGTTCAAGGAGAAAATCACTACTTCAATGGAAGAACTGAATCAAGTGAAACCTAAAGAAGGTTACGACCGTGTATCCTATCCAGGTCAGCGCAGTGAAGAAAGAGCGAAAAAAGCGTATGAAGATGGTATTGAGATTGTAGATGAAATCTATGAATATCTTGTGTCAGATGTAGTTCATAATAATCAGTATGACAATAAAGATCCTTTTGCCAAATAGGTTTATCTAAACATCCTAACTTATAGTCTTTTTCTATAGATTGGGATGTTTTTTTCTGTTTATGATTGCCCATACTAAATAATGATCTGGTTTAGAGGGGAAAGTGAAGGGGATAATTTCCAAGATAGTTTTGGATAAACGTTAATCATAAATATGGTGGCAAATATTGTTACCCCAACATACGTGATTCAGTTATTTACAAAATTAAACTACAAGATTGCAGTGACAATCACTGGTCTACTTGCTATGGTTTCATTCCCATGGTTGCTCGTTCAAGATGATAACGCTAAAGGGTTAGATTTATTTGTATTAATCTACTCAGCTTTCTTAGGGCCAATGGTAGCTATCTTGATTGTGGAGTACTACATCTTAAGAAAGCAAAAAATTGATGTAGAAGAATTGTATAAGAAAGATGGTAATTTCTCAGGAACAAATATGGCAGCTATCCTTGCCATGCTTATTTCTGCAGGACTCGCCTTCCTCTTTGTAGATTTAGCTTGGATCATCGGATTTGTTTCCGCTGGTATCTTATATCCGCTAATCTCTAAATACTTCTTTAAAGGCTCTAGATTTAAAAAAGATACGATCTTAGAGGATAGATAAATAATGGAACGGACACATTCTTTTCAAGAATGTGTTCGTGTTTTATATCAATTATTGCTATGAATATCAGCTTATTGATACAAGAGGAGACTTATTATGGAGGCTAATGATACAGCGAAGGAAAAATTTCAAATGCCGCATATTTATTTAATTTATCTGGATTCATGCAATATACTGGTAAAATCTTGAATTGAGTTGGCTTGCTAACAGCAATTCCTAATAGAATAGGAAATACTTGTCATTTGTTAGCAGATAATCTCGATTTTTGGGATAATTTAAAGATTATACTTTATTTTTTAAGTGAATTAGGTTAAACTATGTATAAATGAATAGCACTACCAAGGAGGAGTCTGCCACCAAGGGATTACTATACCCTTTTTCAGACTCTTTTTTTTGTATTTATTCTTATCTGTATGTGAATAAGGGGGGGTTGAATCACAGATGCTATAGGATATCGGGATGTTATATGTAGTTGTTAAATACGGTGATTGTGCGATACATATAGCTAAAATGGAGTAGAGGGAGATTTATGCGTTTATTATGATTGTAAACGGGATAAATAATAAAGGTTCAAGTTGTCCTTTATGATTCTCTAATGTGTTAAAATTATTTAAAAATATTAGAACTGGAAAAGGAGTGTACAAATGATTACAGGATTAATTATTATTTTACTATTAGTTCTATTTTTACCTTTTACAAAACTTGTAGAAAAGAATCTGGAAATCTTTTTGTTTATTATGGGGGTTGCGGCTGTTACCGTAAGCCAAGTCTGGAGTGGTCCGCTTGTTAAAGAAGCATTGATTCACCCGATAAACATTACGATTGCTGTTTTAGTTGCTGGTCTTTTATTCCGTTGGTTCAAGGATCCGATTGAGAAAGGGACTTTATCAATTGGAAATATAGTACCGTTTCGTGTATTTATTGCGCTATTCGTCATTATCTTATCATTAATCTCGAGCATAATTACAGCGATCGTAGCCGCTATCATTTTGGCTTCCATTGTCCCTATATTGCGCTTGGATCGTCAATCTGAAATTCGCTTGGTTATCTTAGCTTGTTTTGGTATTGGACTTGGTGCTGCTTTAACTCCAATCGGTGAGCCGCTATCTACTATTACTGTAGGTAAACTGAATGAAGACTTCTTTTACCTGTTACAACTGGTTGGTTCATCGGTTATACCATTCGTAATACTTTTTGGTATAGCTTCTGCACTTGCTATTAAAGTTCCTGGTGAACATAGTGGAGCAAAATCGTCAAATGATACACCGGTTGAATCTTACTCAGAAATTATCATTCGTAGTGGTAAGATCTACTTATTCGTTATGGCTTTAACATTCTTAGGTGCTGGATTTGAACCGTTTATTGAAAAATATTTACTTGGTTTAAGCCCGTTAATCCTTTATTGGATTAATATTCTATCTGCAATATTGGATAATGCTACATTAGCAGCTGCAGAGATCAGTCCAGCAATGGATGAACCTACTATTCGTGCTATCCTGATGGGACTTATGATTAGTGGTGGTATGCTTATCCCGGGTAATATCCCAAATATCATTGCGGCAGGTAAGTTGAAAATCACCAGTCTAGAGTATGCTAAGTTCGCATTTCCTGTTGGACTAGTAGCGATGGTTGGTTACTTCATTATTATGTTATTCACAATGTAAATTAAAAAGCTGTTCTCTATCTAGAGAACAGCTTTTTGTTTAACTTATTTTTTCATTTCTTTCAACTTAGCCAGTTGTTCAGCTAAAGCGTTATTTTTAAATCCATCATCTTGATTTTTAAGGTATTTATGGACGTCTCGTTTGGAAACGTTATGTTTCTTCTCTCTTTGTTTTCGTTTATTGAACGTGGATAATTTTTCACGATGACCACAAGAACAAACGAAAATCTGGCCTTCTCCTTCACCACGTAACTCTAACCGTTTATGACAATTTGGACAGCGGGCATTTGTGCGTTTGAGGATATTCTTCTTATGTCCACAGGAACGATCCTGACAAACAAGCATACGTCCGTGTTTATTGTTTACTTCAAGCATCAACTTTCCGCAATCCGGACACTTTGTTCCTGTAATATTATCATGCTTAAACTTCGTGTCTTTAGCCTTGATTTCTTGAACAATCTCTTTTGTGTAATCTTTAATCTCTGAAATGAATTTATTTTTATTGAGTTTCCCTTTTTCAATAAGGGTAAGCTTTTGTTCCCATTCTGCCGTTAAAGCAGGAGAGTGTAAATCCTCCGGTGCTAAATCTAGAAGCTGCTTCCCTTTTTGAGTAAGGTAGATATATTTACCTTTCAGCTCCATGTATTGACTGTTGAAGAGTTTATCAATAATATCTGCGCGGGTTGCTACTGTTCCAATACCACCTGATTTTTGTAACGTACCAGCAAGGTGTTTCTCATCAGGGTTCATATAGCGGACAGGATTTTCCATTGCCTGTAATAGAGCACCTTCCGTTAAGCGCTCAGGAGGTTTTGTTTCCCCATTCGTTAAGTTTAGCGTAACGTTGGAGAATTCATCTCCTTGTTTCACAGTAGGCAGAGATTGATCATCTGGATCTCCTTCGTCAAAACTTCGGTCGTAAAGTGCTTTCCAGCCCTGACTCTTAATAATTTTACCTTTGGCAGTAAAAGTCTCACCACCAATTTTTGCGTAAATTGTTGTTTGTTCGTATTCATGCGGGTCCATGAGTACAGCTAAGAAGCGTTTTACAACCAGATCATAGATTCGTCGTTCCTTTGGATCTAAATTCGCTAAATAGACCGGTTCTTCCGTCGGGATAATGGCATGGTGGTCACTTACTTTAGAATCATCCACTACAGACTTGGGCAACTTTTTAATCCCTTTTCTTAGGATTGATTGTGCTGTACTTGCGTATTGATCGATACCGCAGGCTTCCAGACGCTCTTTTAAGGTTGGAATAATATCCGTTGAGATCACCCGGGAGTCTGTTCTGGGGTAGGTCAACACTTTATGACGTTCATAAAGACCTTGCATAATCGATAATGTTTGTTTGCCTGAAAAGCCGAATAGACGGTTGGCGTCTCGTTGCAATTCAGTTAAGTCATAGAGTTGTGGGGCGAATTTTTTCTTTGCTGTTTTATTTACTTTTTCAATCGTTAAAGCTTTACCTTTTAAATTTTGCAGTAATTTATCCGCTTTTTCGTTGGAAAAGATTCGAGTATTATTTCTTTCATCTTGCCATGTGTAAGTCACATTTCCGGCAACCTTTGCACGTATTCCGTAGTATGTTTGAGGCTTGAATTCTCTAATCTCTTTTTCCCTTGCTGCAACGATGCCTAAAGTTGGTGTTTGCACACGTCCACTAGAAAGCTGCGCATTGAACTTCGTAGTTAAGGCACGTGTCGCGTTCAGGCCAACGTACCAATCTGCTTCGGAGCGAGCAACGGCAGAGGCGTATAGATTATTGTATTTCTCACCAGGTTGTAGTCGGTTAAAACCATCACGGATAGCCTTATCGGTGACAGATGAAATCCAGAGCCTCTTTATCGGTTTATTAACGCGTGCTTTCTCAATAATCCAGCGGGCAACAAGCTCACCTTCACGTCCAGCATCTGTCGCAATCACAATGTCTTTTACATCTTTGCGGTTGAGCTGTGATTTTACTGCTTGAAATTGCTTTCCGGTTTTCTTGATGACGACTGCTTTTAATTTTGGTGGAAGCATCGGCAGGTCTTCAAGTCTCCATGTTTTATATTTATCATCGTAAACTTCGGGATCGGCAAGTGTGACCAAGTGGCCAAGAGCCCAAGTCACAATGTATTTGGATCCCTCGAGATAGCCATTTCCTTTCTTATTACAATTCAGGACTCTGGCGATATCGCGTCCGACCGATGGCTTTTCAGCCAGTACTACTGTTTTACTCATTTATATAAAATCCTTTCTGTTCTTAAAGTGAATAAATTAGATATTAGGTGTTACCTGGGATTATTTTCTCTTAAAATCTGTTGTGATAACTGTCCCTTTCTACTTTAACATAGTTGGCAGGTGCTGGATATGGGAGTCTGGTGATCATTTGTTTGCTTTTCTTACTCTATATAGTCCGTCTATGACATCCCAGACTAAACCGACTGCGAATAGGATTGGGACCCATTTCGTCAATTGTTCCCAAATGTTTTGGATTACGGTGAATGCTTCACTGTCTGCTTGCACTAGGTTATGCTCGACGAGTTGTTCCATGAAGTTTGGATTCCAGAAGTCTGGCTGATTGATAACATATATTACTAGAAGCAGGGAAAGGGTATTTAATATTAAGGTGAATAGAACAATTTTTAAATTCCATCTTCCGTATATGAGCTTCAGGCTTTCCTTCAAAATACCGAATCCAAGTGTGATGATGATAAATAAGATGAAAAGATTATCCGCATTTTCATTGATAAAAGGTATCGTCCCACTAAATCCATCTCTAAATGTCCATATACCAAAATAGTTCATCGAGGACAAAAAGAAGAGTAGTAAGACGGTATAGAAGATAATTCCAACAATAGGTTCACTCCGCTTGATAGTACCGGTTTGGGGGATGGTAGGTAAATCTTTTGGTGTCCATTTTTTTTCGATTTGAAGATCTTTCGCTTTTAATTCACTTGCACGCTCAGCGATGGCAAAGCCAAGAGTCGTCCAGCCAAAAGCAGAAGGTAGACCTGTAACGGCAGAGACAATACACTCTATAAAATAATCTAAAATAGATATGGGATTCAACATAGTCTTAATGACAAACACAGATGCGATAATTGCACCGACACTAATTAAAACGATTCTTAACACTAACAAATAGGAATCGAACAGCTCGGGACCAATTAAGAAGCGTTTTGTTCCGCGATATTGTAAAGCTAACTCTCTAGGATTGCCTAGTTCTAACAAAATTTCTTCAATTTCTTTTTCTGTTGCTTGTTTTCCTTGAGTTCGTTCCTCAAGCATATCCTCAATCAGACCCCGTAATTCCTTCTCGATATCTTTCCTTTGTGACGTTGGAATTTTTTGTGTAACGGCATAAATATACCGATCGATTAATTCCATATCAGTTCGCTCCTTTATTATTTATTACTTTTTCAAGACTTTCAGCGATCTCATTCCATTCTTTTACTAGCAATTGATACACTTCATTTCCAGTTTCACTCAATAAATAGTATTTACGTGGACGTGATTCATTGGTATCCCATTTGCTGTCTAAAAGTCCCTGTTTCTCCAGTCGTCTTAATAGGGGGTATAACGTTCCTGGCTCAACTGGAACGCCAATATCATCAAGCATCGTAACGAGAGAGTAACCGTATTGTGGTTCGTTTAATTGGCTAAGAACAGCAATAGTGAGTGTTCCTCTTCTCAACTCCTGCATTAACTTCTCTAAATGCTCATTCACTTCACTCATATTGATCAACTCCTGTTTTTAATATACTGTGTATCGCACACTATTGTCAATGGCTTAATATTATTGTTTTTGAAATATGGGCGTACGAGGATATATAGAGAGTTTGGAACTTATTTGTTGTGATTACGTATATACAACAAATAAGTAAGCGGAAGGAGCGAGAAAATTGAGAGATGAAACGCAAATGATGCAGACTCTATTAGAAGTTGCATCTACTGATGATAGAATCCGTCTTGTAACTCTAGAAGGGTCACGTACGAATGTTAATATAGCCCGTGATCATTATCAGGATTATGATGTTTCTTATTTTGTGACGGATATGGACAGTTTTATGAAAAGTGATATGTGGTTGGATGTTTTTGGGAAGAGGATCTTCATGCAGAAGCCGGAAGATATGGAGCTTTTCCCGCCTGAGTTAGGTAATTGGTTTTCTTATCTGATGTTGTTTGAAGATGGAAATCGAATTGATTTGACATTAATCCCAACAGAGGAGGTAGATACTTATTTTGAGAATAGTGATGGATTAGTTGAGGTTTTACTGGATAAGGATCATCGCGTGAGGAAGGAAGTTGTACCAAGTGACCGCGGGTATTGGATTCAAAAGCCTACTACTCGGATGTTCGATGATTGCTGTAACGAGTTTTGGTGGGTGGCAACGTATGTGGCAAAAGGGTTGGCAAGAGGAGAGATCTTATTTGCTATAGATCATTTGCATGGACATGTCCGTTCGAATCTATTGCGGATGATGAGTTGGAAGATTGGAATTGAAAAAGGGTTCACATTCAGTTTAGGTAAGAACTACAAGTTTATTGATAAACATCTGCCGATGGATGATTGGAATTTATTACTTCAAACTTATATACAGAACGATGAAGAAGCTGTTTGGAAAGCGTTATATACATGCTTTGACTTGTTTAGGACTTACTCAAAGTCAGTTGCAAGAGAATTTGAGTTTACCTATCCAGACTATGATTCTGCAATCACAACATACATTGGATCTATTCGGGATAATGTCTAATCATCTGAAAATGTTCCTCCTCATGTGAAACCTTTCTGATTCTAAAGCGACAATAATAACGGAGAGTTAAAAAGATTAATATATTTAGGAGGAGCGGAATGCGGAATTTTATAGTAGTTCTCACTTTCGTAATACTCGTGGGTTGTGGCACTTCAAATACCGTTACAAATGAAGATGTAGCGAGTTATGAAGTCAAACAAACGTTTGATGAACAGGTGGAAGATGAATTCATCTTTCGGTTAGTAACCGGAAAGGAAGAGTATCAAGAAGGGGAAGAGGTGGAGTTGTATGGTGAAATAATTTACACAGGTGCAGAGGAAATTATTATCGCTCATGCAGCGTCTGCTGTCATATTTAATATCGAAGAGCAGATTCGAGGTTTTGAGGTCACGCATGCCGTACCAGAAATAGGGTTACAAACTACTTTGGTTCCGGATACATCTTATCGGGAGGATTATAGTAAGCAAGGTATTTCCTACACGGAACAGGAATCTGAAGATTATACCAAGTTTATCGAGGATTTCTCCAGTCGGAATGATTTTCCACCTGGTTATTATACAGTGGAAGCAACAACAGACTTTTTCGATGGGACAGATCACCGAAAGCTAAAGGCAGCGGTAGATTTTAAAGTATGGACTGGATCGGAGGAGGACTGACCAATTCATATTATTCTACTAACATGGGATTTTTTTGTATAATTAAGAAAACAGGGTGGTGATGAGGTGTTACGTAGAAATCCAATCAAAATAAGGGAAGCGATTTCAAGAGTCATGGAATTTGCTGAACCAACCGATATTCAATACCTATCACTTTTGGAAGCGAACGGATATTATCTTGCAGAAGATTTAATCTCAGATCATCCGGTACCTCCATTTGATCGATCTCCCTATGATGGATTTGCTGTCCGTTCAAGAGATACATTGAACGCATCATCCAAATCTCCAAAGCTATTAAAAGTAGTTGGGTCAATTGGAGCCGGACAGATTTTCTCTGGTGTTGTAGGTGCAGATGAAACCGTCCGGATTATGACTGGTGCCAAAATACCCGAGGGTTGCGATGCGGTAATCATGATAGAGGCTGTAAAGGAAGTTGATGTAGATGGGGAAGCCTCTATTCATGTTCGCAGACCAATCGAGTCAAATAAGAATATTTCTTTTACTGGCGAGGATATTGAGCAGGGAACAACGCTGGTGGAGTCTGGCGCGTATATAAGTCCAGGAATTATTGCCTTACTTGCTACATTCGGTTACAACCGTGTTCCGGTTAGAAAGAAGCCGAAAGTAGGTGTCATTGTCACTGGCAGTGAATTGTTGGATGTAGACAAACCGTTAGAGCCTGGGAAGATTCGGAATAGTAATGGTTATATGGTTTATGCACAGACAATGCGTGCAGGTGGTGATGCTGTTTACCTTGGAAAATTGAGTGATGATTTCAATGAAAGTTTTAACTTTATAGCTTCAAGTCTTAGTGAAGTGGATGTACTCATAACGACTGGTGGGGTTTCAGTTGGTGACTTTGATTTTATGCCTGGTATTTTAGACAAATTAGGTGCTAATGTACTTTTTAATAAAATTGGCATGCGCCCAGGAAGTGTGACAACAGTAGCGGAAAAGGATGGAAAACTCATTTTTGCGCTTTCAGGTAATCCATCCGCATGTTATGTGGGCTTTGAATTGTTAGCAAGACCATTTCTTACAGCATTGTCAGGTGCAAAACAGCCTTATTTAGAGAAAACAACTGCATACCTTGGAGCAGATTTCCTAAAGCGAAACCCCTTTGATCGCTTTGTGCGAGGAAATCTTTCTTACAATAAAGGAAAATTCATCGTGACGCCTTTAGGTCTTGATAAATCCAGTGTCGTTTCTTCGCTTGCCGAGGCGAATGCTCTTATTGTATTTCCAGCGGGGACGAAAGGTTATAGGAAAGGCATGGAAGTAGAGATAATTTTACTTGAGTCAAAGGGGATTTCCACTGATCTTTTTGGGATGGAAGAAAAGGGTGAGGGAGATTAAAGTCATTCAAGTAGTTGGATATCGCAATAGTGGTAAAACAACGACGGTTATAAAAATGTTGGAATACTTCCAAGAACATGGGATAAAAGCAGCTTCTTTAAAACATCATGGTCATGGCGGAGTTCCACTCGGTTTTGAGGATAAAGATAATAAACTGCATCAAAAGGCTGGCGCTATGGTCGCGGGTGTCGAGGGCGATGGTGTATTTCAGCTTGTGAAGTCTGTTCCATGGGAACTGAATGAACTCGTGGATATATATAAAATTTGGGATATAGATCTATTAATTATCGAAGGTTTTAAACAGGCGGGTTTTGAAAAAATAGTAATGATAAAAGATGAGAAAGATTTCGATTTGCTTCAGGAATTAACCAATATTGTTGCTGTAGTGACAGAGATTCCACTAGAAAATATCGAATTAACCTATCCGGTATTTCGCCAAAATGAGATTTCAAGTTTAGCCAGGTGGGTGATTAACGACTAGTATAGGAGTGCGAAAAAAGCCAGTACATCCGTTATCACAGGTGTATGATTGAAAGAGATACATAGAGAAAGGTTGATTGTATGTGGAGAAGGATACAAAAGTATTATCCACCGGGGCTGGATATATTAACGTTTAGTGTGATGTTTGGTATATTCATTTATGTTTTCTTCATGTACGGTAAGCTTCCGGACGAGATTCCGATTCATTTTAATACGGCTGGAGAAGCGGATGATTGGGGAAATAAAGCAACATTGTTTGGTTTGATGCTTATCCATTTTCATGCAGTTGTACTTATGTTTGTTTTGAATTACTTCCTTATTATTCGTTCCGCAGACACGGTGGATAGTTTGCAGTTGATCAATATTCCTTTCGTTAATAAAGAAGAATTGACGGAAGAGCAAATTGGAATGGTGAAAGCGAATATCGCAAGGATGTTCGCCATTACTAATCTTATACTTAGTTTCATGTTTAGTGTGATCTACTATGACATCATCCAACATGCTTTGGGTGAGCCAGACAAATTGGGATTCGGTTTCGAAGTGTTGCTTGTACTTTTATTCATTCCGATTTTTTATTACGTAAGAAAAACTTATCGCGATGTGAAAACCCGGTGACTTGGAGACTTTCTCTAAGTCACCGTATTTTTGTGGACTTTAGTACGAAGAACTGCTTTTACTTCGGTTACAATACATAGACAAAAGGATGTATTTGGTATATAGTTATCTAGGTAACTATTTTCAGGAATGAGGGATATAATGAGGGAAACATTGTTTCATCAGCAGCTCCAATTTACTCGGTCGTTTAAAAAGAAGTTGAATGAAAAACTATCTACCGTCGGATTATTCCATTCTCAATGGCTTCTTATGTACTGTATGAAAAAGCAGCAACCTGTAACGCTTGTTGAAATCAGCAATTATCTTGATGTGGAGAAGCCGACGATCAGTCGGACTGTTAAAAGGCTGGAAGAGCAAGGATTGATTGAAGAGGTGCCTAGTTTAGATAAACGAGAAAAACGAATGCATTTGACTCGTAAGGGAGAAGAGAGCTATGAAGAGGCTCAAAGGATTGTCACCCATTTTGAAACAGGACTGATGAAAGAGATTTCTGATCAGGACATAGAAACTACGTTAAGAACAATTCAAAGTTTAAGAGAGAAATTATATGAGGAGGAGATTAATTGAGTAAAACCAAACTATGGACGAAAGATTTTATTATGGTATCCACATCAAATTTCCTTCTATTTGTATCCTTCTATATTTTAATGGTAACACTTGCCATTTACTCCATCGAACAATTCAATGTTTCAGGAAGTATTGCAGGATTAGCATCAAGTATATTCGTACTGGGAGCTGTTGTAGTTAGACCAATGGCGGGAAACCTCATCGCATCTGTCGGAAGAAAAAAATTACTTGTATTCGGACTGGCTCTATTTTTAGTTGTAACACTACTCTATTTTCCGATTGATAGTATTGGGTGGATGTTAATCATTCGATTTGTTCATGGATTTGCATTCGGCATTTCCTCTACTGCTACAGGAACAATCGCTGTGGATGTGATACCCCCAAGCAGAAGAGGGGAGGGGATGGGCTATTTCGCTACAAGTAATAATTTAGCCATGTCGATTGGACCCTTTGTTGGTTTAATGACCATACAATATATGAGTAACGATATGATTTTTGTCATCACTACCATTATTTCAGTTATTGCATTAGTAACAGCATTATCTATGAAAGTGCCGGAATTAGAAGAGGAGTTCAAAGATAACCAAGTGAAACGGAAATTTCGGATCGATGACTACTTTGAAAGCAGTGCTTTACCCATCTCTGTATTAATGTTGATTCTCGGAATAGCAAACTCTAGTATTCTGTCCTTTATCAGTGCGTACTCCGTAGAGATCAACCTCGTAAGTGCTGCGAGCTTTTTCTTTGTTATGTATGCTGTTTTCCTACTCATGTCGCGTCCTTTCACAGGAAGGTTATATGATAACAAAGGGGAAAACAGTGTGATGTACCCGTCAATTGCTTTATTTGGTATCGGGTTGGTTGTCTTAAGTCAAGCAGGTAATGGCTTTACATTACTTGTAGCTGGAGCAATTATTGGTGTTGGATTTGGAACGTTGCAATCAAGTGCCCAGACTATTGCTGTAAGTGGAATTCCCCACCGTAGAGTTGGTCTTGCAACCGCAACGTTCTTTACATTCTATGATCTTGGAATGGGACTGGGACCTTTCTTGCTAGGTTACTTCATACCGATGACAGGGTTCCGTGGATTATATCTTGCGATGAGTGTAATTGCCTTCCTCGCCCTTCCGCTTTATTATCTCCTTCACGGGAAAAAATCGGGTAGAGGAAAACAAACAGGACTAGCAGGGAACAATAGGGCCAGTTGAGGAAATTACTTAATTGTTTACCATATATAAAGTAGGAGTATGACAAATGTCATATAAATGTCGTGACATTTAGGACTTACAAATATACGCTCATTTACCCTAAGATAAAGAAAAATGAATTTTTATTTTAGGAGGATATTATGAGCAGGGAAAAGCAAGCGCAGTTAAGAAAAAGTGTGGCACCCTATGCAAGTTCAAATACGAAAGCCAGTATCATACAAATGATAAATACCATTATTCCATTTATTATCCTTTGGTTCTTGGCGTACCAAGCTTTATCGGTTTCCATATTTCTATCCATTCTTCTATCGATTGTAGCTGCTGGATTTGTTATCCGTACTTTCATTATCTTCCACGATTGTACACATATGTCGTTCTTTAAAAATGGAAAGGCAAATCGAATTGTTGGTACCATTACTGGTATCATCACGCATTTTGCATTTGAAAAGTGGAAAAGAGATCATTCCATCCATCACGCAACGAGCGGTAATTTAGATAAACGCGGGACAGGAGATATATGGGTGATGACAGTGGATGAGTACATGGAATCGTCCTTCTGGGGTAAATTAGGATATCGGCTATACCGCAATCCTATAGTCTTGTTTGGCCTAGGGCCATTCTATCTTTTCTTGATATCCAATCGATTTAACCGGAAAGGTGCAAAGAGTAAAGAAAGATTCAATACGTATATAATTAATGTTTCTATTTTAGTTATTTATGCATTGTTAATTTGGGCAATTGGCTGGCAAGCATTCTTAACGGTGCAATTGCCAATCCTATTTATTGCAGGAGCGGCGGGTATCTGGCTATTTTATGTCCAACATCAGTTCGAAGATTCTTATTTTGAGAATGAAGACGAATGGGATTATGTTAAAGCTGCTGTTGATGGCAGTTCGTATTACAAGTTGCCGAAAGTCTTGGAATGGTTGACTGGCAGTATAGGTTATCATCATGTGCATCATTTGAGTCCTAGAGTACCGAACTACAACTTGGAAAAAGCACATGAAACAACGCCACCGCTGCATAAGGCGACAACCATTACGTTGAAAACCAGCCTTCAATCCATTCGTTTCAGACTTTATGATCAAGCTAGCAGAAGCTTTGTGAGCTTTAAGGAATATAAAGTTTTGGCTGCAGAAAGAAAAAGAAAAACAGGTTTAAAAATGAAAAATCCGAGCTTTCAAGAAAAATAATATGCTAAAGCCCTTCAACTCGAAAGGTTGAAGGGCTTTTCATACTTACATTTGTTATACTTATGACTAAACTATTTTATCTTAGAAGGGATGGGCAACAGATGCAACAATGGTATCAGCTGTTCCCGAAAAACACATATTTGAGTATTTTTGGGTGGATTGCGTTTTGCTTGTTGCCATTTTACTTTATTTTTCGTACATCCTCCACTTCTCAGATTGTCTATGGCATCTTATTAGTTGCCCTATTTTTCACGGCATATCGTCTATCATTTATAAAAAAAGGTTGGACGGTTTATGTGACTGTTGGAATAGAAATGGCAATCAGTATTTTTATGACGATTTACTTTGGATATATTTATTTTTCACTTTTCTTAGCATTTTTTATTGGAAATATAAAAAATAAAATCGGATTTATTACAATATATATTGTTCATCTTGTAACGACCATCGTTGCTGCGGTGATATCCTTCTTTAGCCAAGAGGAATTATTCATATCTCAGTTACCTTTTATTATTATTGCCATTATCGGTGTCATACTTTTACCTTTTAATATGTATAATCGAAACAAACATGAAAAATTAGAAAATCAGTTGGAAGATGCCAATGAAATAATTTCCCAATTGATTGTTGTAGAAGAAAGACAGAGAATAGCACGTGACTTACATGATACCCTGGGACAAAAACTTTCCTTAATTGGTTTGAAAAGTGACCTGGCTCGTAAGTTAATTGATATCAAGCCAGATTCAGCTAAAGCCGAATTGGAGGATATTCAGCAGACTGCAAGAAGGGCGTTAAAGGAAGTTCGTGATTTGGTAGCTGATATGAAGGGCATAAAACTAAACGAAGAAATTATCCGTGTGCAACAACTACTGGAGGCCGCTAAAATAGATTTCCACATAGAGAAGACTGAAAAGGTAGAAAACATACCTTTGTTTATTGAACATGTACTAAGTATGTGTTTGAAGGAAGCAATCACAAATGTTGTAAAGCATAGTAAGGCAACTACATGCACTGTCAAAATTGAGAAGCTTGCAGACGAATGGAAAATTACTGTGGAAGATAATGGCGTGGGGATGAAGGATAAACTTCATGCAAGCAAAGGAATTGGATTGCAGGGAATGAGAGAGCGATTGGAATTTGTGAATGGTAGTTTAAAAATTACTAATGGAAATGGGACCACCATTACAATTAAAGTTCCACAGGTGACGCGGCAAAATGAACAGGGGGAGAATTCATGATTCGAATCGTTATAGCAGAAGATCAACGTTTATTACTTGGTGCACTTGGCTCGCTACTCGATTTGGAAGAGGATTTGGAAGTTGTCGGAAAGGCACGCAATGGGGAGGAAGCATTGCAATTAGTGAAGCAACTTGAGCCGGATGTTTGTATCATGGATATTGAAATGCCTGTGAAGAGCGGACTTGATGCAGCTGAGGAATTGAAGACAAATCCTTGTAAAGTGATTATATTAACTACATTTGCACGACCAGGTTATTTTGAAAGGGCAAGAAAAGCCAATGTCAGTGGTTATTTGTTAAAGGATAGTCCAAGTGAAGAATTGGCAAGTTCCATTAGAGCGGTAATGGATGGTCGCAAGATATATTCCCCGGAGTTGGTCGACATGGCTCTGGATGAGGAAAAAAATCCGCTGACAGATAGAGAAATTGAAGTAATTAGGATGATTGCGGAAGGGAAGAATACAAAAGAAATTGCCGAACAGCTCTATTTATCAAATGGAACCGTCCGTAATTATGTGTCCATGATTTTAGATAAATTAGACGTAAGCAACCGAATCGAAGCCATTTCGAGATTTAAAGAAAAAGGTTGGTTTAAATAAAGTTCTGATTAACTGGGTTCAAACTACTTGCATTCGTCCATGGCTCCGCAGCCCCCGATACACCTTCGCTTTCCGTGGGCGGCTGGTGAGCCTCCTCGTGGGCAAGCCCACTGCAGGGTCTCACCGATGCCTCTGCTCCCACAGGAGTCTCCGGTGTATCGGGGGCTGCTTTGAGGAAAACTGTTAGTTGGGTGCAATGAATTATATTACTTACACTTACATTTAATCATAAATATAATTTATGGCTTGAATACTAATCTAGTTTGAGATAATTCATAACTCCTTCTCGAACTATTACCCATAAAACCTACAACCAGGTAAATATTCATATTTCCTGGAAGCAGTCCAAATACCTCGAGGCTCCTGCAGTAGGATAGACCGGAGTGAGATCCCCGCAGCACAGCGAGGCAGACTAAGAACACCACTTCCTGTGTCTGCACTAGCAAGTCCTATGCGTTGGAGGCTCACGGGCCGCCTGCGGAAGGCGGAGGTATTTGGACTGCGGGCACTAGGTAGGAGTGTTTCTATTCTAGGTTAATTATCAGCATCATAAATCAAGCATTCTAAAGCCATTCTTCTAACTTGTGAAGAAGATGGTAAGCGATTATACTAAGCATAAGAAAAGGAATCTTTTATTTAAAGGGTGTGGAGAATGGGAAAGCGGATTTTTTACTTCTTATTGACGAATGCGTTGGTATTATTAACGATCAGCATTGTAGTTTCCTTGATACCAGGGGGACTTAATTACATTAATGATGGCGGAATCAACTTTGGACAGCTATTGATCTTAAGTGCAATTATTGGTTTTACTGGCTCGTTCATTTCTTTAGCGATGTCCCGCTGGATGGCGAAGCAGATGATGGGTGTTCAAGTCATTCATCCGGATCAACCTGCTACAGAATATGAAAGAGATCTTGTGGAACGGGTGCACCGCCTTTCAAGAGCAGCAGGTCTAACACATATGCCTGAGGTAGGAATCTATCAATCTCCGGAAGTCAATGCTTTTGCGACCGGTCCAACAAAGAGACGCTCCTTAGTTGCTGTTTCAACAGGTTTATTGGAAGAGATGGATGATGACGCAATCGAGGGTGTGCTTGCGCATGAAGTTGCCCATATTGCAAATGGTGACATGGTTACCATGACTTTGCTTCAAGGAGTAGTGAACACATTTGTTGTCTTCCTTGCTCGAATTGCGGCGTTCATTGTTTCACGCTTTGTAAGGGAAGAGATGGCTCCGATTGTACATTTTATCGCTATTATAGTTTTCCAGATTGCGTTTTCCATTTTAGGAAGTCTTGTTGTTTTTGCTTACTCAAGACATAGAGAATTCCATGCCGATCGAGGTGGCGCGGATTTAGCTGGTAAGGATAAAATGAAACATGCGCTTGAGTCCCTGAAAGCATATACGAACCGTATCAAGGCGGATGAAGATACATCGATTGCTGCGTTAAAGATTAATGGACGAAGGAAAACAAGTATTTTTTCCACACATCCAGATTTAGACGACAGAATTCAAAGACTTTCATAATTCAAAACTGGTTCATTTAGGTATTAATCCTAAATGAACCAGTTTTTTTGATGATTTCTTGTAAAAGAATATTTTTCCATACATCTTTTGTCTATTGTATAACTAAAATGGTTATGATATATTAATAGCGAATATTATACATTGATTAGTAATATATATAATATAGTACTGTATAATAAATAATACTGAAAGACAACAGGGAGTGAACTAATTTGAACGTGCAATTTAAGAAGGGGGTACTTGAGCTATGTGTTCTCGTTCTTCTAGATCAAAAAGCACAATATGGTTACGAACTTGCACAGAATATCTCCAATCAAATTGAGATTTCAGAAGGAGCGGTATATCCTTTGCTTCGTCGTTTGACGAAGGATGGTCTTGCGACAACTTATTTACAAGAGTCATCGGAAGGCCCCCCGCGAAAATATTATAAGTTAACACCATCTGGCAGCGGGCACCTTCAAGAATTATTGAAGGAATGGCAAATGTTCACGAACGGAGTAAATCAATTAATTGAAGGAAAGGAGTTATAGTTGTGGGGAAAGATCAGTTTTTATTTAGATTGAAAAAAGCATTAAAAAGTTTTCCGGTAGAAGAGCAGAATGATATTTTAAATGATTACGAGGAGTATTTCTCCAATGGTGTTAAAGATGGGAAGACAGAGGAAGAGATTGCAGCTTCTCTCGGCTCGCCTGAGCAACTTGGTAAAGAGCTCACGGCAATGCATCATGTGGAGAACGTCGAAGGCAGAAATACGACCAGCAATTTCTTTCGGGCGCTGTGGGCAGTAATTGGGTTAGGTTTCTTTAATTTAGTGATTGTATTGGGACCTTTTCTTGCATTAGCTTCTATTATTATCGCGGGATGGATTGTTTCAATTACTTTTGTTCTCGCACCTGTTGGAGTATTGATTAATACCGTCCTATATCCAGAAATTTTTGCAGCGTATAATATGTTCTTTTCGATTGGGCTTACAGGACTAGGGTTATTGATTGGAATCAGTATGTATTATGTAACTATTTGGATAAAGAATAAATTTATTCAGTACTTTAAATTTAATGTCAGAATGGTGAAGGGCGGTATGAATCATGTTTAATGTAAAGCGCATGGTTGGCCTTGCAGTACTCTTGGTGATTATAGGTTTTGCAGGTGCGTTGTTTACTTATCAATCATTTGCTGATACTAAAAAAATTGATGAAGAAAAGACGTTTGATGAGAATATAACGGATATCATTATAGAAACGGATAATAGCCGAATTGAAGTAATACCTACAGAAGATAGCATGACAAAAGTAGAGTTCGCAGGTGAAACGAATACCGGCTCTCGTCAACGGTTTGAGGCTGAGGTTGAAAATGGTGTACTTCAAGTGAAAGTGAAAGAGAAAATGATTCGCTTCTTAAATTTTGATTTCTCGATAAAGTCACCGGTGACAAAAGTATACTTGCCAGAAGCTGAATATTCTTCACTTAGAGCAGAAACCGGAAATGGTAAAATCAGAATTGAAAATATTTCAGCGGAAGAACTTGAAGCAAAATCGACCAATGGAGAGGTTACACTCGTTAATCTCAAAACAAAAGCAATAACCATGAAATCGGTTAATGGTAAAATAAATGCGAATAATATAGAGGGCGAGCTCGAAGCAAAAGTTACAAACGGAAAAATCAATCTTGAGGAAATAAGCTTGGATCAGCCTATCCACTTAGAATCTGTTAATGGTAAAATTGATGTTCGAGTGGATGAAGAGCCGAAAAATGCTGAGGTTAACGTGGAGGTAGTAAACGGACGTATTGAAATATTTGGGAATAATAATCAACACACCGTATTTGGTGATGGTGAAAATCAGGTGAGATTAAAAACAGTAAATGGCAGCATTAGAGTAGGGCATTAAATAATATGAAATTGGAACTGTTCTTTTAGGAGGAACGTTGCGTCGAACGTGTATGAGGATACACTCGATTTATTAAAGGAGAACTAAAATGAAAGAAAAACAACCAGGAATTAAACCTTTTATCGATCTAATCATCTCAACAAAGATATCAAAATGGGCATTGGCTGCCGGACTTGTTGGAAGTATTCTAACCATGCTTGTTAATCTTGCCATTCCTTTGCTAACCCGCGAACTTGTTGATGGCTTTTCAGTGGAAGCACTTAGTACCACACTCATTATCACCATTGTCGTCGTCTTTATTTTACAGGCTGTCATTGACGGTTTATCGACATTCATATTATCGGCAGTAGGTCAAAAAATTGTCGCACGACTTCGTGAAATAATGTGGTTTAAATTACTGCGGCTTCCTGTAAGTTATTTTGATAAAACACCGAGTGGAGAGTCGGTCAGTCGGGTGGTGAATGATACCGGGATTGTAAAAGACCTGATTTCTAATCATTTTCCCCAGTTTATAACCGGTATCATTACTATAATCGGAGCGATTGTCATTTTACTTATCATGGATTGGAAAATGACGTTGCTCATGCTCCTAGCCGTTCCTGCGACTTTTCTCATTATGATGCCACTTGGCTCAAGGATGGCAAAAATTTCAAAAGGCTTGCAAGATGAAACAGCAGCTTTTACTGGAGACATTCAGCAGACATTAAGTGAAATTCGATTGATGAAATCCTCGACGGCTGAGGCAGTAGAAGAAGTCCACGGAAAGGCCGGCATCCATAAACTTTATCGTTTCGGTTTGCGGGAGGCAAAGGTCTTTGCATTAATTGGTCCTCTGATTTATACCGTAATGATGTTTGTAATTGTCGTCATTATAGGGTATGGAGGTATCCGAGTTGCTGAAGGTACCATGTCCACAGGTTCACTTGTCGCTTTCTTACTTTATCTGTTCCAAATCATCTATCCAATCACTTCTTTCGCAATGTTTTTCACCGAACTGCAAAAAGCAAAAGGAGCGACAGAGCGAATTATTGATATTCTAGATATTGAGGAAGAGAACGGTCAACATGGATTAGAGAAGGATATAGCTAATGAATCCATCTATATAGAGCATATATCATTCGGTTATGAAGATGGTGAAAATGTTTTAGAGGATATTACATTCGAAGCACATCCAGGTGAAATGATTGCTTTTGCTGGCCCAAGTGGTGGCGGAAAAACGACGTTATTTGGTTTACTTGAGCGTTACTATGAACCGACAAAAGGGGATATTCGTATTGGTGAAACCCCTATATCTGAACTGTCATTATCATCTTGGCGAAGTCAAATTGGTTACGTCTCACAAGAGAGTGCTATGATGGCTGGAACCATTCGGGATAATTTGACATATGGACTTGCTAACGGAAAAGATATACCAGATGAACAATTATGGCATGTTGCTGAAATGGCTTATGCAGATACATTTATCCGTAACTTTAAAGAAGGTTTGGATACAGAAGTCGGCGAGCGTGGTGTGAAGCTTTCGGGTGGCCAAAGGCAGAGGATAAATATTGCGCGGGCATTCCTGCGTGACCCTAAAATATTAATGCTTGATGAAGCTACCGCAAGCTTGGACAGTCAGTCTGAACATGCTGTTCAAGAGGCGCTTACACGTCTTATGGAAGGGCGGACTACATTCGTCATCGCACACCGGCTATCGACTATTGTAGACGCCGATAAGATCATTTTTATTGAAAAGGGAAAAATAACAGGAGCAGGCACACACCGGGAGTTAATTGAATCACATGTCCTTTACCGTAAATTTGCTGAACAGCAATTAAGTTAATGAAGGAGTCAATCAGGGTATCATTCTGATTGACTCTTTTTTACATTCATAAGCTGGTGATGAAGGATATTTTCAGGATGGAGCTTACCTTGTTCAGGAATATAGGTATCTCCATGCATTAAAGTATATTATTTCTTTATATTTCCATATATTTAAAGTATTATGAAATAAAGCGGAAAAAAGAGGGGGATATGACGATTGATTACGATTAGCGAAAACGTTAAGGATGCAATATTTGAAGTGGTGTTTGAACATTCTTATCACTGCATTGTCGTTGTCGATCGAGACGGCATAATCACCCACTTGAATAATAGTTACTGCCAATTCCTCGAGGTGAAAAAGGAAGATGCGATTGGGAAGCATGTGACTGACGTTATTGAGAACTCAAGAATGCATATTGTCGCAGAAACGGGGAAAGAGGAGATTGCCCAGCTCCAATATATCCGCGGTAATCACATGGTAGCAAATAGGATACCAGTGCGCGCGAACGGCAAGGTGATTGGTGCTGTTGGAACAGTACTATTCAGGGATACCAAAGAATGGGTCGAAATGAATAGTCACATCAAAAACCTTTTATTGGAAATTGAACAATACCGTAAACAGTTAAAAGAACAACATGGCTTAACCTATTCACTTCATGATATTGTTGGAAGTTCTGAAAAGATAAACTCCATAAAGAACACAATTAAAAAAGTGTCACCTGGTGATGTATCTGTTCTCATCCGTGGTGAGAGCGGGACAGGTAAAGAGTTGTTCGCCCATAGTATCCATCATTTAAGTGAACGGCATAATAAACCTTTCGTAAAAGTAAATTGTGGAGCGATCCCGGAGAACCTAATTGAATCAGAGTTATTCGGATACAAAGAAGGAGCGTTCACCGATGCGAAAAAAGGAGGAAAACCAGGTAAATTTCAGCTTGCTGATGGGGGAACCATATTTTTGGATGAAATTGGGGACATGCCATTAAATGCTCAAGTAAAATTACTTAGGGTTTTACAGGAAGGGGAAGTTGAACCAATCGGCGCACTTCGGCCGGAAAAGGTAGATGTGCGAGTCATCACTGCAACGAACCAACCATTGGAACAGTTGATCAAAGAAAACCGCTTCCGTGAAGATTTGTTTTACCGGATTAATGTTATTCAAGTGGTTATCCCTCCCTTAAGGGAAAGGGTTGAAGATATTAGGGTATTGGCCAATTATATATTGAATAAGGTAACGAAACGTACGGGAAAGCGGGTTTCCGAAATTGATCCACAGGTCATGGAGTTATTTATGCAATATCGTTGGCCGGGTAACGTGCGGGAACTTGAAAATACGATTGAATCTGCTGTCCATCTAGCGAATTCAACTACCATTACCATTGATGACTTGCCGAATCATCTACAACAGGAATCTTTTTATGATATAGAAAATCATACGTTGAAGGAAATAATCCAAAGAACAGAAAAACAAGTCATCGAACGGGTACTTCATAAGGTAGATGGTGACAAAACAAAGGCAGCTACTTTATTAGGTATAGGAAAATCAAGTTTATATGAAAAATTAAAGAAGTACGATTTATAAATCCGAAATCCCGGAAAAAATTCCGGTTTTTCGGATTTTCATTGTAACCACATTCTACTATATATCTAATGATTTGATTTTTTTCTCTGGAAGAGAAAGAGTCCGTAAAACTGGAATGTTGATGATTTTTCAAGGGTGATCATTCCTTGCTAGGATAGACTTTCTTCATATTTATGATAGTTGGCATAAATATTGCATGTAAATTAGTGGAACGGAAATTAAATTTTCAACAATACACACAAATGTAAGCGTTTACTCTGTGGGCGGATAGAGTCAAGAGCTAGGAAGACTTTATATTTCCGTTTCTAAAAATAGAGTTAAGGGAGAGGAAGTTTTATGTTAAAAGGAAAGGTTGCATATATTACAGGTGCTGCAAGTGGTCTTGGTTATGAGATAGGAGTAACATTTGCAAAAAATGGTGCAAAAGTGGCGTTAACAGATATTAACGAAGAAAAGGTTATAGAGGTTGCTGAAAAGTTAGTTTCCGAGGGCTATGACGTTGTTGGATTTAAATGTGATGTGACGAAGGAGAATGAACTGCAGGAAACAATTGATCAAACAGTAGAAATGTATGGCAGGTTAGATATTTTGGTCAATAATGCGGGACTGCAGCATGTAGCTTCGATTGAAGAATTCCCAACAGAAAAATTTGAATTTATGACTAAGGTGATGTTGATTGCCCCGTTCATGGCGACCAAGCATGTCCTTCCTATTATGAAACAACAAGAGTCAGGAAGAATTATCAATATGGCATCCATCAATGGCTTGATTGGCTTTGCTGGTAAATCTGCTTATAACAGTGCGAAACATGGGCTTATCGGCTTAACGAAAGTTGCTGCATTGGAATCTGCAAAGTATGGAATTACGGTCAATGCAATTTGCCCGGGTTATGTGGATACTCCACTTGTCCGTGGTCAGTTCGAAGACCTTGCAAAAAACAGAAATGTGCCATTAGAAAATGTGCTTGAAGAAGTTCTTTATCCGTTGGTTCCACAACAGCGTTTACTTGATGTTCAAGAAATTGCGGATTATGCTACTTTCCTTGCCAGTGATAAAGCAAAAGGAGTTACCGGTCAAGCGGTTGTGCTTGATGCTGGATATACGGCACAATAAAGATTTAGAAATAGAATCGGGAGGGGTTTTATGTTAGGTATTATACTCGGTTTAATTGTTTTAATGGTACTTGCTTATCGAGGCTGGTCGATTATCTGGGTGGCGCCGATAGCGGCAGGGGTTGTTGCACTAACGGGGGGACTTGATCTTCTCGACGCTTATAAAGATACCTACATGGAAGGTTTTGTAGGATTCGCTAAACAATGGTTCCCTGTTTTTATGCTTGGTGCTGTCTTTGGTAAGTTAATGGAAGATACGGGGATGGCGAGCTCGGTTGCTGCCTCTCTAACTAAATTAATTGGAAAAGAACGAGCAATTCTAAGTGTTTTGGTTGCGTCTGCTGTATTAACTTACGGTGGAGTCAGTTTGTTTGTTGTTGTGTTTGCTGTCTATCCATTAGCGTTATCCTTATTTAAGGAAGCGAACATTTCGAGAAGGCTCATTCCTGGGACCGTTGCTCTTGGTGCATTTACTTTCACGATGACGGCTATCCCTGGTACACCACAAATCCAAAACCTGATACCGATGCAATATTTTAATACCGGACCTACCGCAGCACCAATTATGGGGATCACTGCTGCGCTAATTATGGGTGTTGGTGGCTATTTGTACTTAAGATGGAGAGAGAAAAAATTAACTGCAAATGGCGAGAGATATACTGAACCAGATGATAAGAATAATGTAAAAAATGATCAAGAAACCCCAAATGTCATATTATCTATTTTACCGTTGGTCACAGTACTAGTTACATTGAACTTTTTTAAATGGGATATTGTCTTAGCTCTGATTTCTGGAATCTTGCTTATCTTGATATTAAATATTCCACAATATAAAAAATTTATCAAATCAATGAACGGTGGTGCTGTGGGTTCTGTTACAGCGATTATCAATACGAGTGCTGCTGTAGGATTTGGTACAGTTGTTCGAGCTGTTCCTGGTTTTGATCGACTCACCGAGCTGTTACTCGGAATCAAAGGAAATCCGCTTATTTCTGAAGCGATTGCTGTCAATATTTTGGCGGGAGCTACTGGTTCGGCATCTGGTGGTATGGGTATTGCTCTTGAAGCGCTTGGTTCCAAGTATTATGAACTTGCACTGGAGACAGGCATTTCCCCGGAAGCTTTCCACCGGATTGCATCACTAGCTTCAGGCGGTCTTGACTCGTTACCGCATAATGGTGCAGTTTTGACGTTACTTACAATAACGGCTATGTCACATAAGGACAGCTACAAAGACATCTTTGTTGTTTCTGTTGCAATTCCAATCCTCTCCGTTGTCGTTGCGATTATTTTAGCTTCCTTGGGGATTTACTAAAATAATTATCTTAGATTTATTTCACACTGGGTTCGTCCTAACCATACAGGTTTGTTTACATAAGAGATAAAGATGGTAAAATGGTATCATTAAAAGGAAAAGCCGGTTTAGAAATACACCATCGTGGTAAGAAGAAAGGTTGTCAAAATTGAATCAAAAGAAATCGAATCTAGTTGTAATTGCTGTGGTTGGTCTTATTTTTGCCTTACTGTTGGATATTAAATATAAAGGATTGGTTTATCAAATATTACAACCGAAAAAGGTACAGTCCTGACAAAGGGAATACGGATTCAGAGAATGCGGCAAAATAGATGCATACTCTGCTACCGTATTCTTTTTTTTCTAGATATTGGTTATGTTGGTTTTCAAATTATCTTTACAATGTTCCTACTTTGGAATAAAATATTGAATGTTGTTCTTTTTTTAGGCAACAGCGTTGTCAGTTAAATAGTCACAACTTTACAACTTAGAGGAGGCTTACATCAATGGACTCGAAAGAGCGGGATGCCATACTGAAAACTGTGCCACAAAAAGGTTTCTTTGGACATCCTAAAGGTTTATCTACACTGTTTTTTACAGAGTTTTGGGAGCGATTCTCTTATTACGGGATGCGCGCCATATTACTCTACTATATGTATTATGAAATTTATCAAGGCGGACTAGGAATCGAGCTAACTACAGCTAACTCGATTATGGCGATATACGGTTCCTTAGTATATATGTCAGGTATTATTGGCGGATGGATTGCCGACCGAGTACTTGGAATGAACCAGACGGTATTTTATGGCGGCGTATTGATCATGATTGGTCATATTATTTTAGCGTTGCCAGGTGGTTTCACTGCATTATTAATTTCCATGCTTTTCATCATCATTGGGACAGGCTTACTAAAGCCGAATGTTGGTGGAATGGTTGGAGAACTATATACGAAGACAGATCCACGTCGTGATTCCGGATTCAGCATCTATTACATGGGTATCAACATGGGTGGTTTTCTTGCACCTTTAATTGTTGGTACGATTGGTGAGAAGTATAGCTTCCATCTTGGTTTCGGTATTGCGGCAGTAGGTATGTTTGCTGGGTTAGTTGTATACTTATTCACTCGTAAAAAATTTATGGGTCTTGCAGGGATGCAGGTGCCGAACCCACTCTCTGCGCGAGATAAGGGCTTATACGGTAGAATCTTTATTTTTGGTGCTTTAATAATTGGTCTACTTGGATGGGTAGGTTTTTCTATTGGCATACTAACTATTGAGCGTGTCATCTTCTCTATCAGTATTCTAGGAATTATTATTCCAGCTGCTTACTTCATTGTAATGTATCGCAGTAAAAAGACTACAGATGATGAGCGTTCACGTTTAATAGCCTATATACCTTTGTTTATTGCTGCAATGATGTTCTGGGCGATTGCGGAACAAGGTTCAAACATCCTTGCAACATATGCGAATACACGGGTAGAACTTAGTTTTCTAGGCTTTGAAATACAATCTTCATGGTTCCAATCGTTGAATCCATTGTTTATTATTACGCTTGCACCGGTATTCGCTTGGCTATGGGTTAAATTAGGAGATCGTCAGCCTAGTACTCCACAGAAGTTCTCGTTAGCTTTGATTTTCGCGGGTCTTTCATTTATTATTATGATCTTCCCGGCGGTATTTGCTGGAGCGGAAGCCTTGGTTAGCCCTCTATGGCTTGTAATGAGCTTCTTCTTGGTTGTTCTTGGTGAGTTACTATTATCTCCTGTCGGATTATCCGCTTCAACTAAACTTGCTCCCGCTGCGTTTGCGGCTCAAATGATGAGTCTTTGGAATCTATCCAACGCATCTGCGCAAGCGATCAACGCACAAGTGGTACGTTTCTATTCTGCTGAAACGGAAGCTGTTTATTTTGGTGCCATTGGTGGATTTGCAATCCTGTTAGGGATTGGATTAATGCTTCTTGCACCGAAGTTGAAGAAATATATGCGTGGTATCAACTAATATAATAAAAAGCCAACCAGTTCAAATTGGTTGGCTTTTTATTTATATTTAAGGCTATTATTGTAATAAACAAAAGGAATATGTTTGAGAGCCGTTCGATTGTAGAAGGCTATCTCCAGATGAACAACTTCCTATATTTAGTCCGGTATCAGTCTTTTACAGGGGAATCACTTGTGTTTAAAGCGATGATGCCACCGATGATAAGCGCGATACCAAGTAACTTCACAAGGTCTAGTGCCTCATTCCAAAACATAAAACCGACTAATGCAGTTAATGCCGTCCCAGCTCCCGACCAAATGGCGTATACGAGGCTTAGAGGAAGGGTACGGAGGCACAGGGATAATAAGTAAAATGAAACACCATAGCCGACAGCAACCCCGATAGACGGAGCGAGTACCGTAAAACCATCGGATAACTTCAACATGGAGGTGCCGAAAACTTCTGCTATAATTGAAATGATGAGTAAAGCAAAACCTTTCATGACAAAAGATCAACCTCTTTTCATCCTGTCTATACTTTAAATGTTTAGTAAAACAACCCCTGCGATAATAAGAAAGATTCCAGTTAATTTTTTCATATTAAAAATCTCTTTATAGACTAAAACACCTACTAATGAGGTTAGTGCTGTCCCTACTCCTGCCCAGATAGCATAAACCATACCTATCGGCAATTCTGTGAGTGTCAAGGATAGACTATAAAAAGCGATTGAATACCCAATGATGACTCCTAGAGTCGGGATTATTCGCTTAAAACCATTAGTTAGTTTCAGTAAAGAACTGCCAAATACTTCACCTAAGATGGAAATGATAAGCAGTACGTATGCATTCAACTGTATACACCTTCCAATACTTGCTGTTCTAAACAATTATAGCTTTTCCATATGCATTCTGCAGTGTTGACGCTCCTCTTTGGCTCTATGATTTTTACAACAATTAGAAAAAATCTTATAATGAAAGTATATAAATAATGAAGCGACGATGGTGATGGAGTTGAAGAGACTAAATATATGGTTGCTGTTCTTTGCAATTTTTTTAACAAGTTGCTCCCAAGCGGGGGAGGGGAAGGTGCAGACAACATTGAATGTTGCGGCTGCCGTTAGTTTACAAGATGCATTAATGGAATTAAAGGAGATTTATGAAAAGGAAAGCGATGTCGAAGTTCTTTTTCAGTTGGGTGGGTCGGGCACACTTGCCCGTCAGTTGGAACAAGGGATGGATGCAGATGTTTTTTTATCGAGTAATATCACCTGGATGGATAACTTAGAAGAAAAAGACCTCATTATAAAAGAAACCCGAAAAGACATCCTACAAAATCGTTTAGTACTGGTGACGAATAAGGATGATGTTCCTTCTATTGATAATCTAATATATTTTAATTGGGAAGATGTAAATCGAATTGCGATAGGAAACCCGGAAAGTGTCCCTGCCGGAGAATATGCTAAGGAAGCGTTGATGGAACTGGAGATATGGGATGAGTGGGAGAACCAATTTGTATTTGCAAAGGATGTCCGACAGGTAATGGCATATGTTGAATCGGGAAATGCAGACTATGGGCTTGTATACGGTAGTGATATAGTAGTGTCAGAACAATTACACGTGGTGGCCACAATAGATTCTAGCCTACATACACAAATTATTTATCCTGGAGCAGTAATAAAGAATTCGGAACATGTAGAAGAAGCTACAGGTTTTTTACAGTTTCTGCAAACTGATGTGGCACAGGAAGTGTTCAAACATTATGGCTTTGGAGGTAATCCCTAATGGATATGGATCTTTTTCCTTTATGGATATCTCTGAAAACAGCAAGTGTTGCCACGATAATTGTATTTTTGCTCGGTGTTTTCCTTGCTTGGACTTTTTCTAGGCGGAATTTTTTGGGGAAGACGGTTGTAGAAGCATTGTTTTTATTACCTATGGTCTTACCGCCAACGGTTGTTGGATTTGGTTTATTATATCTTTTTGGCAGAAATGCTTTTTTAGGGAACATCTTGAGTGAATTCTTTGGCATACAAATTGTATTCACTTGGTATGCTGTCGTCTTGGCAGCCATTGTTGTATCCTTTCCGTTGATGTTTCAGAGCGCAAAAGCGGCATTTCAACAATATGACTCCAATTTAGAAAGGGTTGCTTATACAATGGGGGCTTCTCGTATCCGTGTATTTTGGACGATATCTTTACCGCTTGCTTGGCCAGGTTTATTGGCGGGTCTTGTTTTGACATTTGCGCGTGCCCTAGGTGAGTTCGGTGCAACGTTGATGGTGGCTGGTTTTGTTCCCGGAGTGACCGAAACCATACCTTTAGCCATTTACTTTGCAGTTGAGAGCGGGGACATGGCAACCGCGGGAATTTGGGTTACAATCATTAGTATGGTAGGATTTGTTGCACTACTCTGGCTGAATTGGTGGAATAAACGGAGCATGCAGCGATTTCATAAGTGATGGGTGGAAATAATATGTTGCAAGTTGATATAAATAAACGTTTGTTTCATTTTGAATTGGAAGCTAAATTCGTTCTCCAGAGTCAAATCATGGTACTTGTCGGGAAATCGGGCTCTGGAAAAACAAGTCTTTTAAATTGTATTGCAGGAATTATACAACCGGATTCAGGAAATATTTTATTAAATGAACAAACATTCTTTTCCTCTGCCGGTTCCCTCCCGATTCAAAGGCGGAAAATCGGTTATCTTTTTCAAGATTATGCTTTATTTCCTCATATGACTGTAGGAAAAAATATCATATATGGAATGAAAGACGAAAAGCTCACCCGCAGACTTATGAAGGAGCTGCAAATAGAGCATTTGGAAGAATATTATCCCCATGAGATTTCAGGAGGGGAAAAACAACGGGTTGCATTAGTGCGGGCGCTCGCAACGGAACCGAGGTTGCTTATGTTGGACGAGCCGTTTGCTGCACTTGATGATGACACGAGAGATCTTGCTCATCAACAACTTCTCGAGCTCCATACTCAATGGAAGATACCTATAATTCTCGTAACGCATAGTAAACGTGAAGCTGAAAAGTTAGGAGATGTGATATATACAATGGAGGATGGGAAGTTGGTGATTTGAACCGGATTGCTTCTATTGAATAGTATTAGAGGCATGTTTGAAATTTAGGTGTAATGATTCGGTCAGGAACTGGTTTTCTGTAAACGCACAGTTTTACACTACTCTCAGGAATGGAGGGAATATATTGGGAGCAAGGAAGCAAAAGAGGAAACGAAAAATAGAGGACCGTATCGAAAGGTTTGATTGGATTCTTACAATTGGGGAAATCATTTTATATCTGCCCCGGATATTTGGCCGTTCGATTCGGAAGCTATTTGATTGGTTTTAGGAGGTATTGTGATGACGGTGTTAAACAATGATTGGGCTCCGTTACTGGAAGAGGAGTTTTCAAAAGAGTATTATCAGAATTTGAGACAATTTCTGAAGGAGGAATACTGCAGCAGGACAATTTATCCTGGAATGGACGACATATTCAATGCGTTACATTATACAGGCTATAAAGAGACGAAGGTTGTGATTCTTGGGCAAGATCCTTATCATGGTCCTAATCAAGCCCATGGCTTAAGTTTCTCCGTTCAAAAGGGTGTGGCGGTTCCTCCTTCTTTAAGGAATATTTATAAAGAAATTCAAGATGATTTAGGTATCGAACCCCCTGACCATGGTTATCTAAAGAAATGGGCTGATGAGGGTGTACTCTTATTAAATACTGTTCTGACCGTCAGGGAGAAGCAACCCGCTTCCCATCGGGGGAAAGGTTGGGAGAACTTCACAAATAAAGTGATAGGACTTGTAAATGAAAAATCGGATCCGGTTGTCTTTATTCTTTGGGGCCGTCACGCTCAGGAAAAAGAGACCTTACTGACAAATCCGCAGCATCTTATTATTAAATCTCCACACCCAAGCCCGTTCTCTGCAAATCGGGGCTTTTTTGGAAGCAAGCCTTTTTCAAGAGCGAATGATTTTCTGAAAGCGAATGGTCGTCATCCGGTTAATTGGAATTTGACATAGACATGGTGTACATTTTGTAATGTAGGCGAAGGATGTATAGAAATAATGGATATTAAGCTGCATTGCAACTAGTCTTTATATTACTTATAATAGTTGATAATTATCATAATTTAATCATATTACTTCATCTAAAGGGGCGAGAATGAATGGACCGTGTCTACAACTTTTCAGCAGGGCCTTCTGTTTTACCACAGTCTGTGCTGGCAAAGGCGCAAGCGGAACTATTGAATTATGCAGATTCTGGAATGTCAGTAATGGAGCTTAGTCATCGATCTAGTCTATTTAACGACATTATTGAAAAAGCAGAGAAGGACTTACGTGATTTGATGGATATTCCTGATAATTATCAAATCCTATTTCTACAAGGTGGAGCAACACTTCAATTTTCCATGATACCATTGAATTTGATGGTAAAGGGGAAGGCTGGATATATCCATACGGGCTCTTGGTCGAAAAAAGCGATACAAGAAGCAAAGAAATATGGAGAAATTGATGTTATTGCCTCTAGTGAGGATAAAGGATTCACATACATACCAAAGCTGGATCAAGTACAATTCGACCAAGTTTACGATTATATCCATATAACAACAAATAATACGATTGAAGGTACTGCTTATTCCGATATACCTGACACAGGTGATATTCCACTTGTTGCAGACATGTCCTCGAATATTCTTTCAGAGGTTATTGATGTGAAGAAATTTGGAGTCATTTATGCAGGTGCTCAGAAAAATATAGGACCTGCAGGACTGACCCTTGTTATTATCCGGGAAGATTTGATTGGGAAAGCTAAAAAAAATTGCCCGGTCATGTTGGATTATAAGACTCACAGTGATAGCAATTCTCTATACAATACTCCGCCAACCTTTGCTATTTATATGGCTTCCCTTGTTTTCGAATGGTTAAAGGAGCTTGGCGGTGTGAAGAAAATGGAAGAACTCAATCGTGGGAAAGCGGCTATATTGTATGGTTATCTTGAACAGTCGAAGCTATTCTCAAGTCCGGTAGAAAAAGAAAGCCGTTCGCTCATGAATATTCCTTTTGCAACTTCGACTGCAGCACTTGATGCGGAGTTTTTAGCAAAAGCACAAGCTGCAGGACTTGTGACGTTGAAAGGGCACCGTTCGGTTGGTGGAATGCGTGCGAGCATTTATAATGCGATGCCGGTTGAAGGTGTGAAAAGACTCGTTGAAGTAATGGAAATTTTCGAGAACAGCCATAAAGTAAATGTGTAATGAGGATTATGTGATGGGACTTGCGGTAACAGTGACTGCGAATTTAAGGTATTTTCTACCCATGTATCTTCACCGATGAATACCGAGTTGTTGATGACTGGGATAAAGATTCTTTGACTTTATGATAATTAGTGTTCCGCTTCGAATACGATTGTTTGTTGTCTTGAATCTCTGTATTTCCCATTATAGATTGATGAAAAGAGACGATGTAATGAAGCAATATAAATATGATAAGTTACTAGGGATACGGACGGGGGAGGACCGTTTCGTCTCCCCATCGTTCAATACCCATTATAATCCGTATGAACCAACATCCTATGAAACATTGGAAACGTTAATAGAACACTACCCTATTGATAAAAACGATCATATCGTTGATTTTGGGTGTGGCAAAGGTAGAGTTAATTTCTTTCTCCATCATTTCACTGGAGCATCGGTAAAAGGTATTGAGATGAAGGATGAATTTTTTGAAGGCGCTCAGATCAATTTAGAGAAATATAAAAAAAATTTCCCTGACAGTACCAGCACCATAGAGTTTCTAGTTTGTTTAGCGGAAGAATATCGAATTACGGAAAGAGACAATCGATTTTATTTCTTCAATCCGTTTTCTGTACAAATCTTTCAAAAGGTCGTAAATAATATACTTCATTCTGTTGAGGAATACCCACGTTCCGTAGATATTATTCTTTATTATCCACATGAAGATTATATCTATTACCTTGAGAAAAACACTGCCTTTGAATTGATACAAGAAATTAAGATTGATTGTTTTTATAAAAATGATTCTGATGAGCGGATATTAATCTATCGAAAATAGAAGTACCCGTGTCATATTTACATGACACGGGTACTTGATTTTGTTCTATAGAAGATCTCTTCTTAAATCACTTGCTGAACGTGGAGATAAGTAACCTGGTGCAATGTCAAAAACGGTCTTGGCACCAACTGCCCCTTCTTTACTTAAACGATGTGCCGCTCGAGCATACGCGACGAGCACGCTGGAAGTGAATTCTGGATTACTTTCCAATTTGAGGGAGAACTCAATGAGCTGTTTATTATCCTCACCTGTTTTTCCAGAGCGAATCACAAATCCTCCATGAGGTGCTTTAGAATGCTCTTTTTTCAGTTCTTCTTCCGTAATGAAATGAACTTCTGTCTGATAGTCGGCAAAGTAGTTAGGCATTGTTTTAATCGTATTTTCAATTTCGTTTGTATCCGCGCCTTCTTCAGGAACGATATAACAAACACGGCGATGCTTTTCTGCTGTTTCTAATGTTGGGTTTTCTCCGCTGCGAACCCGTTCCATCGCTTCATCTGATGGAATCGTATATTGGACTCCGGCTTTAACACCTTCAACACGACGGACTGCATCAGAGTGTCCTTGGCTTAATCCTTTACCCCAGAATGTGTATGTTTCTCCGTTAGGGATAATCGCTTCACTGACTAAGCGGTTAATGGAAAACAACCCCGGATCCCAACCGACAGCAATAATGGAAATATTTCCACCTTGCTTGGCAGCTTCATCGACTGCTTCAAAGTATTCTGGAATCTTTGCATGTGTATCATAGCTGTCAATGGTATTAAAGAGTTTAGTATATTTCGGTCCTTGTCCTGGTAAATCTGTTGCCGAACCACCACATAGAATCATAACGTCGATCTTATCTTTATAACTTTCAACTTCATCGATATGTACTGCTTTAATAGATGGATCCTCCAGTTCAAGAGAAGCAGGATCTCTTCTGGTGAAGACGGCAACGATCTCCATATCGGAGGTTTGTTTCACAGCCTTTACCGTACCTTTTCCTAAGTTACCATATCCTAAAATACCTACTTTTATTGGATTGCTCATGAAAAATCCTCCTTGTTATTTTATGGGTTCATTCTACAGAAAAATAAACGATTCCTCAAATGTTAACACTAGAAGCTTTTACGTCCAGGGCATTCATTTTTTCCATGATTGTGATCATGCGAAGCAGCTGTTCATTAATTGGAGTTGGAACATGATACTTCTTTCCCAGCTCAACTACCGTACCAGCAAAATATTCCACCTCGGTCTTCCTGTTTCCTTCGATATCTTGGAGCATTGAAGTTTTCCCCTTAGGAGATAGCGCGTGCAGTATTGGACGAAAGTTTTTAACATCCTCATCCGTAAGACCGACACCAGCCTTTTTCGAAATTTCCACGACTTCATACATCGCGTCCTCCATCCAGCTGTATAGGGAAGGGACTTTATGAAAGTATTCATATGGTGCGCGCTTTACTGCAGAAACCTGATTCACACCAACGTTAAGCATGAATTTGGCCCAAATTGCATGCCAAATGTCTTGAGGAATTTCATAAGGTATCGCAGCTGCATCAAATAGTGTTTTGACTGCCTGCGCATCTTCTTCTGTCCCAAAATCCTCTCGGTAACCGAAACATATCTTACCTAAGCTGGAGAATCGGATCTGTTGATTTTCACGTACAGCATCGATTCCTACACACATACTATGAAGGATATGTGCATTTTCAGTTGCTTCGTATATCTCCTCTTCGCTGGAAATCCCATTCAGTAGCGATAATATTATTGTGTCAGGGCCGATATGGTGCTTTATTTCTTGAATAGCTTGCTTTAATTCTGCATTTTTCACTGAAAAAATTACTAAGTCGCGTGGTCCACTGTCTGTTTCAGGTGTTTCGTAACGAAAATTATATGTTTCCTCCAATACTTTTATTCCGCTTTGTTGATAGCGGGAAATTCTTTCCTCGTTCGCAACAACAGTAAAATCATCACCAAGATATTGATGTAACTTGCTTCCGTATGCAGCTCCAATTGCACCTAAGCCAATTAAAGAGACGGTACGAATTTTTTTCATTTTTAGAATCCCCCCAAATCTTATAAAGAAGAGCCATGATAAGATGTACTCAAAAAAACTAATGAATATATTAAAGTATTATATCAAAAAAGAGACGCATTCTAAAATATTCAGAAATATGAATAGGTAATGATAGAGTGATAATTATACTAATAGAATGAAATAACAACGATGAGCCGATAGTTGCTTACATCGGCCCATCGTTGTTATTGATTCTATCTTAGCGATTTTTTTCAAACACTACTGCTTCATAACCTAATACAGTAATAAATTCTCCGCTAATTTCCGAGTGATTGGTTCTTTCTTTTGAAAGGTTTGATACGGAAATTTTCCAATTCCCTGGTGCTGGTAATTTGACCCGTTTTTCAAGAGCTGTAGGGTTGATGAATATGGCAAAGTCCTTCTTATCCCCTAGAAGAGTGAAGTTGAATAGGGGCTCATTCTCATTGGATGGATGAAAACGTCTAGAAATTTCTTCCTTCGTGCGCAAACGGAATTCAGGATTCTCTTTTCTTAATAGAATCAGCTTTTTAACAAACTGAACATTATCATCTTCCAGCTCACGACGGCTCCAATCCAACTGATTAATCGCATCTCCTGAAATATAACTGTTTTCAACTCCGTATTTTGTCCGGAAAAATTCCTGTCCGGCGTGTAGGAATGGAACTCCTTGGCTTAAAATAGTAAGAGCAGTTGCGAGTTGGTGCATCTTTTTTCGGGTATCAGAATCTTCCTTATTTGTAAGTGCCAAGCGATCCCATAGGGTGTGGTTGTCATGGCATTCTACATAATTAATCGTCTGACCAATGTCATGCTGGTCCATTCCTTCCACTAAAGTTCCACCGCTTAGCAGTGCTGGAAGTCGTTCATAATTATGACCGTTCCCATTTACATAACCGGTATCGTGGGCATCAAATAACTTCCCCTTTAACGTGTCCCGGAAATAATCGTTAAAGAAACCAATTCCTTTTACTCGGTCCGCATGAGCGGAAATTGCTTTATCATTTCGAGGAATAGCAGTAGCTAGATCCCAGCCTTCACCGAACAGCAGAATTGTACGCTTCTCTTTGAGGCAACGTTTTTTTATTTGCTGCATAGTCTCTATATCCATATTTCCCATTAAATCAAAACGAAAGCCATCTACTTTATATTCTCTTAACCAAAAATCAATTGTATCGAGAATAAATTTACGGACCATTTTGCGTTCCGTTGCCAAATCATTTCCTACACCAGTGCCATTACTGAGAGTTCCATTTTCATGATAGCGGAAAAAGTATCCTGGGACGAGCTTCTCAAAAACTGATTCCTCCATAATAAATACATGATTAAGGACGACATCTTGAATTATCCCCAATTCTTCGTCATGAAATGCCTGAATCACTTTCTTCAGCTCATTTATTCTTGCGGTTGCCCTATCAGGGAGAACAGAGTAACTTCCTTCAGGAACTTGAAAAAATAGTGGGTCATATCCCCAGTTATAGTCGGATTCGGACTCTAAATCGGATACTCGAGCAAAATCATTGATGGGAAGCAGTTGGATGTGTGTGACACTTAGCTCTTTTATATAAGTTAAACCAGTCGAATAGCCGTTTTTAGTAGTCGTATTTTTCTCAGTCAAACCTAAATATTTTCCTTTGTTGACTATTCCACTGTTTGGATGGATAGTAGCATCACGTACATGAAGTTCATAAATAACGGCATCCACTGGATGTTCGATCGGAGTTTGAAATTCATCAAGCTGCATGGTACGCGAAAAGTCAACAAGTATGGAAGTTTCACTATTGGCCGACAAGCCTTTTGCATAGGGGTCATGAACGTTTATCTTTTTACCATGAATGATGGCCTCAAAATGATAACTGCAGCCATGCCAGTCCCCCGCTAGAGAAAGCGTCCATACTCCCTTTTCAGAACGATTCATTGGATAGAGGTTTCCTTCGACATTGACTTCAACACTGGTCGCAATTGGGGTCCATACGCGAAAGACCGCTTCTTGCTCCGTGCATAATGGACCTAATTCAACATCCAGTACTGCAAACCTTTCGTCGAACTCCTTCGTACGGACGATATTTCTTGGATGGATCGGTATTTGTTTTTCACCCCAAAGCAATACCAAATCTTCCCCGATTGGGAGCTCTTCATGATGTTTTACTTGCACTGCGTGGCTGTATGTCTCCTCGATAAACTCTGTTTGAAAATAGGTTTGCTTTTTCTCCCAATAGATAATGGGAGGATTATTGGTTTGTTTCCTCAAAGGGTCCAATTCATCAATTGGAATGGTGATGAGATGATAATCATCCATCCATGCCGTGTATTCGCTCATGAAACTATCTCCTTTTATGACTATAATTACCGAATTGTCATCTAAACAAAGTAATAGCCCTCTTTGTTCACATTTAAACCAATTGCTTCCTAATCATATTTACCTGTTCTTAATAGTATAGACGCTACGTTCTGATTGGTTTCTTACAAGGTTGTTAAGTTTTCTATAAGATTAGAGAAATAAACAGAAATTACAATTTATTTGTAATATATTTATAATATAGTTCTTTACGTCTGGATTATAGGTTCATCACAATGTTCAAAACTTAAGGAAAGACTAGGTTTAACCTCAAATTTGGCTACTTCTTGAACTTTCCTATGCAATCGACAAAAAGCTACAATAAAGTATAAAAAATATTCAAAATTCACCTTGCATTTATCTTGAAATGGTGATAATGTTTTTTGGTATATAAGGGAGGGAATCTAGTTGTACCGCATCGCTGAAGAAGATATTTTTTTATTTCATCAAGGAACAAATTACCAGAGTTATCAGCTGCTTGGCTGTCATTTTATTGATTGGGAAGAGGAGCAGGGTTACCGATTCGTTGTATGGGCTCCTCATGCCAAGCATGTCGCTATTGCGAGTGAATTAAATGGTTGGCAAGGGAATACACATGAACTAAAACGATGGAATGAGGAAGGATTATGGGTTGGTTTTTTCACTGATATACCTCCTTGTACCGCTTATAAATATCAAATTACTACAGTTGATAACGAAAGGATTTTAAAAGCAGATCCATATGCGACTCAAGCTGAAATTCGTCCACAAACCGCCTCTATGACCCCTTCACTTCAATCTTATGAGTGGAACGATGATGCTTGGCAAGAGCAAATGAAAATATATAATCCTTATACTTCTCCGATAACCATCTATGAAGTCCACCTCGGTTCCTGGAGAATCAAGGATAATGGAGATTTTTACACTTACACAGAGCTTGCACAAATACTAATCCCCTATGTAAAAGATTTAGGTTATACCCATATTGAGCTATTGCCGATTGCAGAGCATCCCCTTGATTTATCTTGGGGCTATCAAATCACTGGGTATTATGCCGTTACATCAAGATATGGCACACCAGAAGAATTTAAATATTTTATTGATTGCTGTCATCAGGCAGGAATTGGCGTCATTATGGATTGGGTTCCTGGTCACTTCTGTAAAGACGATTTTGGTCTGCGTGAGTTTGATGGAAGGCCGCTCTATGAATATCAAGATCCGAAAAAAGCCGAAAAAAGAAACTGGGGAACGCTGGCCTTCGATTTTGGTCGCCCGGAAGTCCAAAGTTTCCTAGTGTCAAATGCTATTTATTGGCTTAAAGAATTCCATATTGACGGTCTTCGTGTAGATGCTGTTGCCAGCATGTTGTATTTGAATTTTGATCGTCCTGATGATGAAGAAAAGATTTTCAATTCCTACGGTGGAGAAGAGAATCTAGAAGCCAGTGCGTTTTTGCAGAAGTTGAATGAAACGGTTTTTCGCTATCGACCCAATGCATTAGTAATGGCTGAAGATAGTTCTGATCTTCCGATGATCACGTCGCCAACTTATCTTGGTGGGTTAGGTTTCAATTTCAAATGGAATATGGGATGGATGAACGACATGCTGGAATTCATGAAGTTGGATCCAATTCATCGGAAATGGCATCACAATTTAGTAACCTTTTCATTTATGTATACGTTCGCGGAGAATTTTTTGTTACCACTGTCCCATGATGAAGTGGTACATGGAAAAAAATCATTACTCGATAAGATGCCGGGAGATCAATGGCAGCAATTTGCGAGTCTACGTTTATTAATCGGCTATATGTACACACATCCCGGAAAAAAGTTGTTATTCATGGGAACGGAGCTCGCACTTTATTCCGAGTGGAAAGACCAGGAACAATTAGACTGGCATCTATTGGATTACCCACTACATAAAGGAATTTTTCATTATGTTAAAAAGTTAAATCACTTTTTAAAGGACCAACCAGCTTTATATGAATTGGATCATGAATCATCTGGTTTTGAATGGATTGATCCACATAATATCGATCAAAGCATTATTGCATTTAGAAGACGAGCAAGAAACAAACAGGAGGAGTTGATTATTGTTTGTAACTTCACGCCAAAGGTTTATTACGACTATAAAGTCGGGGTACCAGAACCCGGAGTACATGAAGAAATCTTCAATTCGGATCACGAATCGTTTGGAGGTTCCGGCCAATTGAATGGGATGCATTTTAGCTTCCCTGATAAATGGCATGGAATGAAACAACACATCAAAGTAAAAATTGCTCCATTAGCTGTAATGATTTTTAAAAGAAGAGTTGAGGAGGATGCGAAGTGAAAGAATGTCTTGGAATGTTACTGGCTGGAGGAGAAGGAAAGCGATTAGGTCCATTGACGAGTGAAAATGCTAAGCCTGCTGTCCCTTTTGGCGGGAAATATCGAATCATCGATTTTACATTAAGTAATTGTGCAAATTCTTCCATTCCGACACTCGGTGTTTTGACGCAGTATTCACCAATCATGCTAAATCGTCACATAGGAACTGGAAAACCATGGGATATGGATCGACGGGATGGTGGTGTAACGACACTTTCTCCAGCGATTGGGAAGCATGGGGGAGATTGGTATTCTGGAACGGCTGATGCGATTTATCAAAATATACATTTTATCGATCAATATAATCCGAAATACGTCCTCGTAATCTCTGGTGATCATATTTATCAAATGAACTATCAATCCATTCTTAGACAGCATAAGGAAACAGCAGCTGATGCAACGATTTCAGTAATTGAAGTTCCCTGGGATGAGGCATCCCGCTTTGGAATTTTAAATACAGAAGATGGTTTAAGAATCTATGAATTTGATGAAAAGCCGGCTGAACCGAAAAATAATCTGGCATCAATGGGGATTTATATGTTTACCTGGTCTACACTACGCAAATATTTAATCGAGGATGCTGAGAATAAGAATTCGAGTCATGACTTCGGTAAAGATATTATACCGGCAATGCTTGAAGATAATAAGCCGCTATTTGGTTATCAGTTCGATGGTTACTGGAAGGATGTCGGGACCATCCGAAGTTATTGGGAAGCGACAATGGATTTGCTGGATGAGAATTCCGGTTCTCCGATTTCCGTTGCAAGAGAGGATATGAGTAAGCAAATTTATACAAATGAAGCTAATTTGCCACCTCATTTCATAGGAACTTCAGGGACAGTAATAAATTCATTAATCAATTCAGGTTGCTTTATCTATGGGCATATTTTGAATTCTGTGATCTTCCAAAAAGTGCTTGTAAAGAAAAACGCATATATAAATGAATCGATTTTACATCCAGGTGTATGTGTTGGCGAGGATGTCCACCTTGAACGGGTGATTGTGATGGAAAATACGGAGATTGCTGACGGGGTAAGAATACATGCATTAGAGGAAGAAGAGCCGATTGTGATTAATCAGGAAAATCTCTCAGAGTATGTTGCTGTAAGGGAGGAGATTGTGTAATGGAGCGAATGATGGGACTGATTAATTTGGAACATGAACACCATGTGTTTAATGAGTTGACCTATTTTCGGAACAATGCATCGCTTCCATTTGCCGGACGTTATCGTCTGATTGATTTTGCTTTATCGAATATGACGAATTCAGGTATTGAAGAAGTTGCTGTATTTGTACGGAATAAGTACCGCTCGTTACTTGATCATCTGGGAACAGGTGATAGTTGGGATTTGGACCGAAGACATGGGGGGTTGTTCATTTTACCTCCTGACTGGAATGATCCCACTGATCGATCTCTAGGTGATTTAAGCTTCTTCCATAATAATCGGGATTATTTTTATAGAGGAAAGGCAAATCATGTTTTGGTGAGTGGTAGTCAGTTTATCGCTAATACAGATTATAAAGATGCTTTCAAACGGCATCTCATCCACGATGCAGATGTGACAGTCATCTACACTGATGTTGATACCATCGGACCTGAACATCAAGCATACTATCGAGTCGAGACGGATCAGGATGGTTGGGTAACCCAGATGACGAATGACCACCGGAACCCGAATGTATTTACTGGGGTTTATATTATTAAAAAGGAACTTCTACTAGATATTGTGGATTATTGTATTGCCTATAACTATGACAATTTGTTTATGAATGGAATTAAGGAGCGGCTTCAGGAATTAAAAGTATATTCGTACCGTTTTGAGGGATACCACGCGTTTATCAATACAACTGAAAGTTATTATCGGGAAAATATGAAACTCTTGCAAGAACAGAATTTTTTAAGGTTATTTCAAAAACCATTTATCCGGACCAAGGTTTCGAGCAACCCGCCGGTGAAATATCAGGCACAAGCGGTGGTGAATAATTCAATTATAGCGAATGGTTGCATAATCAACGGTGACGTGGAGAACAGTATTCTTTTCCGTGGAGTGGAGGTAAGTGAACACTCACAAATAAGGAACTCCATTATTATGCAGCGCTGCAAAATTGAGGAAGATGTGTATTTGGAAAATGTCATTTTAGATAAAGATGTGCATGTAAAAAGTGGCCAGCGGATCATCGGCACAAAAGAGAAACCATATATCGTGGCAAAACGTCAGGTCGTATAGTTGTGAATAAGATTGTGGCAACTGGTAAACAACACACTATGTAAAATCAAGTTGAGGAGAGGTAGTAATGGAAAAAGTATTATTCGTCGCTTCGGAGGGAACACCATTCATTAAAACAGGAGGTCTTGCCGACGTCATCGGGTCCCTTCCGCAAGCTCTAAAGACATTTGAAGATCTGGACGTACGTGTCATGCTTCCATACTACGATGAAATCAGTGAGGAATGGAAAGATAACATGACCTATCTTACTTCCCTGGATGTGCAAGTAGGCTGGAGAAATCAAGAAGCAACGATTTATACGCTCAACTATCAAGATTGTATCTATTACTTTATTGAAAATGACTATTATTTTACAAGGAAAGGGATTTATGGTTATTACGATGATGGAGAAAGATTTGTTTTCTTTTGTCATGCCGTCATCGAAGCGTTGAAGCATCTTGATTTTCAACCGGATATTCTCCATGCGCATGATTGGCAAGCGGCACTTTCTGTGATGCTGGCGAAGATTACACAGCCGGTACCTAATTTAAAAACGGTGTTGACTATCCATAATTTGAAATATCAAGGACTCATGCCTGTCGATATTTACGATGATTTTTTCCAATTAGGGCGTGAACACATAGCTGGTATGGAGTGGAACGGGATGTTGAATAGTTTGAAAGGCGGGCTTTTCCATGCAGATAAAATTACAACAGTGAGTCCGACTTATGCGGTGGAAATTAAGGATCCTTATTATGGAGAAAATTTGGATCGCATTATTAAAGACCGTGAGAAAGATTTGATTGGTATCCTGAATGGAATTGACACAAAGGAATACAATCCAATGACAGACACACATCTACCCGTCAATTATCGTACCGCCCGAAGTAAAAAGCAGGAGAATCGTCTGCTTTTGCATGAAGAACTTAATTTTACGTATCAACCAGAAGCTCCGTTATATATTATGGTAACGAGATTAGTCGAGCAAAAAGGGCTTCATCTTGTGCAGCATATTTTGGAGGATTTTTTGCAGGAGGATATTCAATTCATCGTTCTTGGAACAGGTGAGCAAGAATTTGAAGACTACTTCCGTTATTTGGAGGACAAATATCCGGAAAAGGTGAAATCATTGCTGACATTTAGCGAAGCATTAGCTCGTCGTCTCTATGCAAGTGCAGACTTTTTAGTCATGCCGTCCCAATTTGAACCATGTGGCCTCTCGCAATTAATTGCCCTGCAATATAAAACAGTTCCAATTGTAAGGGAAACTGGCGGACTTAAGGATACAGTCACCGCTTTTAATGAGGAAACCGGTGAGGGGAATGGTTTTAGTTTCACTAATTATAATGCACATGAATTATTACATGTATTACACTATTCCTTATCCACTTACAAGGACGAGGAGAAGTGGAAGCAGCTCATAAAAAATGTGAATAAAGGTGCGTTTACTTGGAAACAATCAGCAAAGCAATATAGCAAACTATATCAAGAACTTACCGGTTCAGTGAAACAATTAGTAAGTGCAGGGAGCGATTCTTTTTGAAACGATTAACGGCCAAAGAGCTGGCAGCGCAAATAACCCAATTTATAAATACTAGCTATAACGTCGAGGTCCAAGAAGCAACGAATGAAGAAATATTCTATTCATTAGCTGCGGTTGTAAATGAACAAATAAAGCCTCTTTGGTTTGATACGAAAAATCGGTATAAATCTGAGCAGGCAAAGCAGGTTTACTATCTCTCTATGGAGTTTTTAATTGGCCGGTTAATAAAAAGCAATTTATTGAATACCGGAATGTTGGACGTTGCGAACCAAGCATTAGCGGAGCTTGGGTTTGATGCTGAAGAAGTTTACGCAGTGGAACATGACGCAGGACTGGGGAATGGGGGACTTGGCCGGCTTGCTGCTTGTTTTCTTGATTCTCTCGCATCGCTTGGTCTTCCAGGTCATGGCTATGGTATCCGCTATCGCTACGGATTATTTGAACAGCGGATCATTCATGGCAATCAAGTGGAGCTGCCGGACTATTGGCTGAAAAAACCGTATGCTTGGGAAGTGCGCAGAGAAGATGAAATCTGTGTTGTCCAATTTCAAGGTAACGTATTGATGCATCAACGGAACGATGGATCACTTGAGTTCAAATATGAACATACGGATAAAGTTTTAGCTGTACCCTATGATATCCCTATCATTGGATATGAAAATGAGACGGTAAATACATTGCGATTGTGGAGTGCAGAACCTATAACAGAAGAGCCGAATCATTCGACAGATCAGGATGAATTTTACCGTCATCTTGATTTTGAACACTCAATTGAACAACTATCGGGATTTCTCTATCCAGATGACTCAAGCTACGAGGGTAAAGAATTACGGTTGAAACAACAATACTTCCTTGTTTCAGCAAGTATACAAAACATTATGAAGCAGTTTAAGAAAAATTATCGTTTATCCCTGAAACATTTACCGGAAAAGGTTGTCATTCAGATTAACGATACGCATCCGAGTCTAAGCATCCCGGAACTGATGCGGATTCTAATGGATGAAGAGAGACTGGGTTGGGATGAAGCTTGGGACATAACGACGAAGGTGTTTGCGTATACCAATCATACGACGTTGAGTGAAGCCCTCGAAACATGGCCAAAACAAATGATGCAAAGTCTGCTTCCGAGGATTTACATGATCATTGAGGAAATAAATGAAAGGTTCTGTCAGGGGATTTGGTTTGAACACAAGGAACTGCGCGATAAGATTCCCGAGCTTGCGGTAATCGCCGATGATCAGGTCCATATGGCCCGCCTTGCAATCGTCGGCAGTTTCAGTGTTAATGGCGTAGCGAATATCCATACAGAAATTCTAAAGAAAAAAGAAATGAAAAATTTTTATTCACTTTATCCGGAACGATTTAATAATAAAACAAATGGCATTACCCACCGCCGCTGGTTAATGCAGGTAAACCCAAAGCTCACAACATTAATTAATGAGATGATTGGTGACCAATGGGTGAAAAGGCCGAAACAGTTGATCAATTTATTGCGATTTCAAAATGATAGGAACGTACTTGAAGAATTTGCCAAAGTGAAGCGTGAAAATAAAATTCTACTTGCTAATTTTATCCATGATCAAATGGGGATTACTATCGATGACCAATCCATTTTTGACGTGCAGATCAAGCGGCTGCATGAATATAAAAGGCAACTGTTAAATGTCTTTCATATCATTTATCTATATAATGAGCTGAAAGAAAATCCGAATTTAGATATGACTCCACGCACTTTCATTTTTGGTGCAAAAGCAGCACCAAGCTATCATTTAGCAAAAGAGACGATTAAGCTTATTAATACCGTTGCATCCATCATTAATTATGATAAAAGTATCCATGGTAAATTAAAAGTAATATTTATGGAGAATTATAATGTAAGCTTGGCAGAGAAGATTATTCCTGCCACAGATATAAGCGAGCAAATCTCAACTGCCAGTAAAGAAGCTTCTGGAACTGGAAATATGAAGCTTATGATGAATGGTGCCCTTACGATGGGGACAATGGATGGCGCTAATGTAGAAATTCATGATTTGGTTGGTCCACAAAATATGTTCATATTTGGCTTGCGTGCAGATGAAGTGTTGCATTATTATCAACATGGTGGATACAATGCTCGTGAAATCTATAATAACGATGATCGAGTGAAAAGAATCTTGGACCAGCTGCAAAAAGGTGAATTTGGTACACAAGATATAGAGTTTAAGGATATCTATTATAACATCCTGTATCATAATGACCCGTATTTCGTATTAAAGGATTTTGAGCCGTATATCGAAGCTCATGAATATGCAGAAAGTGTCTATCGTGACGAATATAAATGGCAGCAAATGAGTTTGATCAACATTGCCCACTCCGGTAAATTTTCAAGTGATCGTACGATAAGAGAGTACGTCAGTGATATATGGCAGATTAAACCGATATAATATATAGCGAAAGAAGCATTATTCGAATGCTTCTTTTTTTTGGCGAAAATAGTAGGCGTATCATGTCGAAATGAAAACGCTTTATGGAAAAAATCAAAAAATTTGTAGTTTAGCTATTGTTTTTTAATTTAAAAGATAGTATAGTAGGTCTCAGCTAATATATTGCATATGACATATTAGATTAAATTATTTGATAATTCAATAAAAAACACGAAGAAATCTCATCTGGGGGTAATGACAATGAAAGAAAAAGTATCGAAGTCGGCATATGTAGCAATAGGCTTTATGTTATTTGCACTATTTTTTGGAGCAGGGAACCTAATCTTCCCAGCACAGCTTGGCCAGTACGCAGGAGAAAATCTATGGCCGGCAATCATTGGATTTCTAGTAACAGGAGTAGGACTTCCATTATTAGGGGTTATTGCTATCGCGTTCTCTGGAAGTTCAAACTTACAGGAGTTGGCCAGTAGGGTTCATCCCGCATACGGCGTGTTTTTCACAGCTTTACTTTACTTAACAATAGGACCGTTCTTTGCAGCACCAAGAACAGGTACCGTTGCATACGAAGTAGGAATTTTGACGTTCGTTCCTGAAGGATCAGAGCAACTTGGCTTATTAATTTTTACTATTCTTTTCTTTGCTGTTGCGTTACTATTTTCGCTCTATCCTACAAAGATCGTAGATACTGTCGGTAAACTCTTGGCACCAGCTCTAGTATTGTTAATTGTTGTTCTACTAGCTGCTGCGTTTATCAACCCAATGAGTTCAGCTGGGGAAGCTCAGGAAGGCTATTCAAGCGGTGCATTTGTAACAGGATTCTTGGAAGGCTATAATACGATGGATGCACTGGCATCACTTGTGTTCGCAATTATTGTTATTAATGCAATTAAAGCATTGGGCATTAAAGACAAAGGTAGTATTCTATCTGCTGCCTCAAAATCAGGTATTATTGCTATTACACTACTTGGAGTTATTTATATCGGAATTGCATATTTGGGGTCTACATCAGTTGGAGCGTTAGGGCTGTTTGACAACGGTGGCCCTGTTCTAAGTGGAGCAGCAGCTCATTACTTTGGAAATGTAGGTTCTATTTTGTTGGCTGTTATGATCATCTTAGCTTGTTTGACAACAGCAATTGGATTGATTACAGCAAACGCAGAGTATTTCCATACTCTATTCCCTAAAATCAGCTATAAGAAATTGGTTGTATTCTTTGCAACGATTACGTTTATTATCGCTAATTTCGGACTAACAAATATTATCTCGTTCTCTATTCCAGTATTAATGTTCTTATATCCATTAGCAATCGTGTTAATGCTATTGACGTTTGCATCACCGTTATTTAATAACGCACGCCTCGTCTATGTAGCAACCATTGGAGTTACATTCTTGATTGCCATCGTTGATGGAATAACAACACTTTCTGGAACAATTGGAGTTGAATTTGGATTCATTGCACCAGTAGTTGATTTCTATGATGCAGCTTTACCTCTTTATAATCAAGGTTTAGGCTGGCTCGTACCGGCACTTGTAGTAATGATCATCACTGGTATAATCTCTAGAGTTTCAGGTGGCTCAACAGCTGCAGAAACAAACTGATTAGTATAAAGAAACCCCGTATGAAATAGTTTCATACGGGGTTTTTATAATTGCTGATGACTAGGATACTAGTGCATCCAGCGTACGAATCCAGTTTTTCTCCATAACTTCAGCAGCAGATTCTGCTTTACCTTCTTTTAAAAACTGAATGATTGCGTGATGTTCCGAGATTGATTCTTCTGTAAGGTCGATTGCATTGTGAAAAAAATGCCTTCTTACATGGGCTTGCAGCATGCGAAGAATCTGTTTAATATATGCATTTTCCGCAGCGTCTACAATAAGTTGGTGAAAGGACTCATCAATTTTTAAAGCAGAATAATAGCTCTTTGAATTAATTGCTTGCTCAAATTTCTGATTCACTTTTTCCAACTCTTCTATAACGGATGAATCTATTTGCTCAGTTGCTATTTTTGTAGCAAGTGCTTGTAAAACGGCAAGAGGTGGTAGTAAGTCATTAATGGATTCACGTTCTATTTCTGTGACTTGTGTAGCTTTTCCAGGATACATTCTTACAAACCCTTCCATCTGAAGGAGCTGCAATGCTTCTCTGACAGGAGTACGACTGACTCCGAGCGATTCTGCAAGTTCGGAATCATTTAGTTTTTCGCCAGGAAGGAGGGTGCCGTCTATAATCCATTGTTGGATTTGGTTGTAGGCATGATCCTTGGCAGTCAATCTTGTAGTTGTGGAATGATTCTCAGGAATCGGCATCCTTTAACCTCCTTATTTTCCTAATACTTCTAGTATATACTAAGTGAAATGGAAAAGAAATATGTAGTATATCGCAAACTGAAAATGAACGGTATGACCCAAACCAAGTTTACTATATGGAAAAAATAGGAAGTATAATTACCTAAATATGTAAAATACATATCGGCTGTTTCTCAAAAAACGCAGAATTACTTTGCCTAAGCTTCTATTGTTTGTTTCTTTGGTTTGGATAATTTAGAATGATAGTAATATAGGTAAGGAAGGCATTGGGGAAGTAGTCGTAATATAATGACAGGCAATGTTGAGAATTGGAGGAACTAACTTTGACACAGACATATAAAGTTGGAAATGTATCTATCGGGGAAGGGATGCCTAAAATTTGTGCTCCATTGACGGGTACCAATGTGGATGAAATATTGGAAGAATGCAAGATGATTCGTGCATCAGCTGTTGATCTTGTAGAATGGCGTGTAGATTTCTTCGATGATGCTCTTCTTACGGACCGTGTACTGGCTACGTTACCAAAGATAAAAGAAGTTCTGGAAGATTTACCGCTTATCTTCAGCTTCCGCACTGCGGAGGAAGGTGGAGAAAAGAAGATTACTGATAAGCAATATGTTTCGCTTAATAAAGCCGTTGCAGTATCTGGTCATGTTCATATCATCGATATCGAATTGTTCCGTGGAAAGAATGTAGTGGAAGAACTAGTGACAGCTGCTAAGGAGAGCCAAATATACACGATCATTTCGAATCATGATTTTAATAGAACGCCTGAAATGGAAGAACTCATACGAAGGGTAACAAGCGCGATAGAGTTAGGAGGAGACTTCCCTAAATTAGCCGTTATGCCGCAGAGAGAAGAAGATCTTCTCACTGTGCTTAAGGCGAGCTTACAAATGAAACGTACATATCCAGAACAAGCTATTATTATGATTGCTATGGGGTCTTTAGGAATGATTTCACGGTTGAGTGGGGAAATATTTGGCTCAGCTATTACCTTTGCTTCTGTGAGAAATGCTTCAGCACCAGGTCAAATTTCCGTGACGGATATGAAATCAATTTTACAGCTCATTCATGATGCAAAGTAGATAAAAGTCGACTACATATTGTAGAGTGATTATCTGTTTAGAACATTAGTTATAAAAGTTCTTTATAAATGGAGTCTCACTTTACAATTGAAAAAATCAGTTGTAAAATGACCTACATTGCTTCATGTAGCTTTAATGGAGTTGGAGGTTTTATCATGTTTACAAGAAAAACGTTAGAATTTCTTATATCATCGGAACACTTGCAGAACTTAGGAATCGCCATCGGGATCTTTTTGTTATTTTTGCTTTTTCGCGGGCTGTTTACAAAGTATGTTTTTCGCCTCATCATGCGAATGATCAATAAGACAAAAATTAATTTTCTAGCGAACATATTCAAATCTTTTCAAAAGCCGATGGAATGGCTGTTCACAATTGTTGGATTGTATTTAGCCGTTCGTTTTTATCCTTACATCGATATTGCTGCTGATGGACTGTTCATGCGATTGATTAGAGTATCGTTCATTGTATTATTCACTTGGGGAATGTTAAATCTATCTTCATCTTCTTCCAATCTATTTCATAAAATTAATGAACGCACGAATTTGAGGATTGACGAAATTCTTATTCCGTTATTATCTAGGACCGTTCAAGTAGTTATTGTTGCCATCAGTTTGACGATTATTTTACAAGCGTTCGGGTACAATATTGAAGGTTTAATTGCTGGTTTAGGACTGGGTGGACTTGCAATTTCCCTTGCTGCTAGAGATGCGCTCGCTAATATTTTAGGTGGAATAGTAATTATTTCGGAAAAACCATTTGATCTTGGAGATTGGATTTTAACACCGTCTGTTGAAGGAACTGTAGAGGATATCAGTTTCCGAAGTACTAGAGTCCGAACTTTTGCCCATGCACTTGTCACCGTTCCTAACAATACGTTGGCGAATGAAAATATAACAAACTGGAGTAAAATGGGTAAACGAAGGATTAATTTCACCATACGTATTATTTATGGTACCCCTCCAGAGAAAATCAAACGTGTTATTGAACGGATCAAAACGTTGCTTCAAGAACATAAAGAGGTCCATCCGGAAACGATTATGGTGAATTGGGAACAATATAGAGAAGATGGTTTGGAAATTATGCTATATTTCTTTACCAATACAACGGTTTGGGCAGAACATTTAGATGTTCGTGAAGAGATCAATTTCAAAATCCTTGAGATTCTTGAAGAAGAGAACGTAGAGATTGCTATACCATCGCGACGCCTTATGATGGAAGGGGAAGCGGGGGAAATTATACAAAAAGAGAAACAAAGAGGTACAGAGTAAATCCTTCCGGAGACGGAGAAGCCCTACTACAATGGTAGGGCATTTTTTTGTTCAAAAATCAATCGCTTATCCGATTTCAATCATTAACATTTCCTTTATGATTAACTTAACAGCAATCGAAAGGGGAAATGAATGATGCAGTTGATCGATCGCTCGTTATATCGTTGTCTTATGGAAGAGCGCTTAGAGAACATAAGAACTTCTACGGTGAAAGCCAGCAGGAGAAGAAAAAGGAAGTAATTTATAAATATGGGGAAGTAGTTGATAGCCCAGTGAACCTCCCGCATTGCTGCAAATAAACAATTCCAGTTCTAAAAGCTTTATGATAAAATAAAGTAGATTGCAGGAGTGTAGGAGGAAGAACGATGTATAATTTTGCGGCAAATGTAGTAAAAATTATTTTAAGCATATTTGGCAGAATTAAAGTTTATCAAAAAGATAAGTTACCAGAAAAGGGTGGGTATATTATTGCCTGTACTCATACTGGTTGGGTAGATATTTTATGGCTCGGAGTAGCTTTGTTGCCAAATCAAATTCATTATATGGCGAAAAAGGAATTGTTCCAAACTAAATTTACAAAATGGTTGATGACCGTTCTTAATGCATTTCCGGTTGATCGGGAAAACCCGGGGCCAAGTACAATAAAAATACCTCGTAAACTATTGAAGGAAAAGAAAATCATCGGTATATTCCCTAGTGGAACGAGAACGACAGAAGAAGTTCCATTGAAACGTGGTGCGGTCACTATCGCAGCTTATGGAAAAGCGCCGATTGTGCCAGCGGCGTATGTCGGACCGAATAATTTTAAAGACTTGCTAAAATTTCAGAAGCCGAAATTGATTTTTGGTGATCCAATATACTTGCCTGAAGGGCAAGACAGAAGAGAAGCCATGGATATCATGATGAACGAATTAAATGATACAATGTATGGTTTGCAGAAACAATTGGCGGATAAATAAATGAGTGGAGAGACCTTATGAAAAACATGGAAGATGTTTATCATAAGGTCTTTTATATATGTATAGTCAGGGTATATGAAGCTTTCACGAGGGGAAACTAGAAGAAATGATTGACAATTATTATAATATGTATTAAACTTACATAAAGTAACTTAGTTTATAATTGTAATATATCCAGAAGGGATGAATATAAATGGAAAAGAAATTCTTTCAAGATCCGACGATTTATGTGGGAGAAGTAAATATCAATGTCACAAATATAGAAAGATCATTGGATTTCTATCGTGATTTTCTTGGATTTAAAGTTCTTGAACAAACAGAAACAAAAGCAAAATTAACAGCTGATGGCAAAAATACATTGCTGACTATCGTTCAACCAGAAGGTGTACAGCCAAAAGCTCCAAGAACATCTGGTTTGTATCACTTTGCAATTCTGCTTCCAAACCGCAGTGACCTTGCTTCACTACTTCAACACATTGCAGAGAAGTCAGGAGGAAATATGCGTTTAGGAGCTTCTGATCACTTTGTAAGTGAGGCACTATACTTTGACGATCCAGACGGAAATGGAATTGAAGTGGCTGTGGACCGCGATTCTTCTATCTGGAAGTGGCAGGGAGACAAGGTGGACATGGGTACGGTCGCTCTGGATGCTCAAGGACTAATGGCTGAATTGAAAGGGCCATGGCAAGGGATGCCAGAGGATACCATTATGGGTCATATTCATCTACATGTAGCAGATATTGAAGAATCCCGTAACTTTTACGTGAATGGTATTGGCTATGATATTGTAACAGAGATGCCGAGTGCCCTATTTGCTTCTCATAATGGATACCACCACCATATCGGGATGAACGTTTGGAACGGTGTGGGTGCTCCTCAGCCCCCGGAAAACAGTGTTGGATTAAATTGGTTCTCACTCGTATTCCCTAATGAATCAGTTCGTGAATCAACGGTGGAAAAGGTCCGCAACTTGGATGCACCTGTTCGGGAAGCAGATGGAGATTACTTTGTAGATGACCCTGCAGGAAATACCATCCGTTTTGTAATTGGATAAGAAATAACATTAAACAAAGTAAAAGCAGATCAACCAGATGAAAATCTGACTGATCTGCTTTATTATTTATACCAAGCAGTGGCAGCTTGCACTTCGCTCATGGTTAATTGGTGACCACGATTTTCCCAGTGTAATTCCACATCCGCACCAGCATTGGCTAATAGTTCATTTAATTCCTCAGATTCCTGTGGAGCACAAATTGGATCGTTCGTTCCTGCAGCGATAAACACACGTTTACCTGACAAGTCTGGAAGCTCAATACCTCTTCTAGGAACCATCGGATGGTGGAGGATTGCTGTTTTGAGAGCATCTTCATAATGGAACATCAAACTTGCAGCAATATTTGCGCCATTGGAGTACCCGACTGCAGTAATATTATTTCGGTCAAAACCGTATTTTTCAGCAGCTTCATCAAGGAATTCATTTAATTCCTTAGTGCGAAAAACTAAATCCTCTTCATCGAATACACCCTCAGCTAATCTCTTGAAAAAGCGTGGCATTCCGTTTTCAGATACATTTCCGCGTACGCTCAGCACATTTGCTTCTTTATCGATAATTTCCGCAAGTGGCAGCAAATCTTGTTCGTTGCCACCAGTTCCGTGGAGTAAAAGTATAGTAGGTCTTGATTCATCTGTGCCTTTCTGGAAAATATGCTTCATAAAATTCTTCCTCTCTATTTTGGTCTCTTGATGGTGAATATGTCTCCGATGTTTGCATAGTCATGTCCAGCAAGACGGCTTACCGCTCGGAGGTTTTCATAATTTATTTTTCCAGCTTCATAGATTTCTTCCGCAATATGAAACCTTTCTATTTTGCCGATAATCAAATCTGTTGTGATATGTTGTCCGTTACCGAGTTCAACTGTCTTTTCTAAAGAGCATTCATATCTTGCTTTTGCTTGTTTAATGGCAGGAGTCTGAACGATCTGACTGGCCACTACATCCAGGTCGGTCAAATCAATTTCACTTTCATCTGGTGGCAAAGTAGCAGCTGTTTTGTTGATTTCGGCCACATTATCAGCATCTACAATATGAATGACAAATTCACCAGTATCGAGGATATTTTTTGCTGTATCCTTTTGCTCGCCATTCTTGCGTTGAATCGAAACAGAAAGCATAGGTGGGTCTATGGCGGCGATATTAAAATAGCTGAAAGGAGCTGCGTTTACAATCCCGTCTTTAGACTTACTAGTTATAAAAGCAATTGGGCGCGGAATGACCGTACCGATCATCAACTTATAATTTTCTCTTTCTGTATTATCTTTTGGATCAAAGGAAAGCATAAAGCACCTCCATTTCGTCATAGAACTAGATAATTCTTCCAGCTTTCTTCCCGATTGTTTTTACTGTTTCAATGAGGATGCGTTTATGCTCATCGGGGACATCGGAGAAGATTTCCTCGATTCTAGCTTGGTGTTTTGGAAAAATTTCATTCATTACCTGATTCCCTTTTTCCGTGATTTCAATATAAATGACACGGCGGTCGTCTTTACAATTAGAACGGCGTAATAAATCATTTTTTTCTAACTTGTCAATTACATAAGTTATCGATCCAGTATTAATGAGAACGGCTTCAGATATTTGCTTGATTGTTTGTCTACCTTTGTGGTATAGTGCTTCCAGAATAGCAAAATCAGATGTTTTCATCCCATGATCGGCAATGTCTTGTTTTACTAATTCTTCTAACGTTTTAGATGCCTTCATGACAACGACAAAAGCTTTCAACGATAAGTTTTCACTCATGACTCTTTCTCCTTCATTACATATACTGAATTAAGATATATTTAATTAATTGTATTATAGATGTAAAAGTTCATACTGTCAAGGAATCTATTGGGTTTCCTGAGAAACAAGTTCCCCACCTAGATCATGTTTTAGGTGGGGAAACTGCATAATTGGCTCACTTCAGCAATTGCATTCTGGTATTAAACAGTGTCGGGTAAGATAGAAAGCCGAGCATGATACTTGTTACAGCTGCAGTTGTCAAAAGAAGAAAGAGAATGAGCAACTGGAACTGCACAGCTTGAATCGGGTCAGCTCCGGCGATGATTTGACCGCTCATCATTCCTGGCAATTGTACAAGTCCTATCGTCTTTTGACTTTCCACTGTAGGAATTAAACTTGCCTTAATTGCTGTAATAAGTGAATAGTGGATAGCTTGTTTTGGTGTACCTCCCAAAGAAAGAATGAGCTCCGTTTCGTCTCGTCTTGATTCGATTTCAGCTGTGAAGCGATTTAGAAACAAAATGGATAAAACCATGGAATTTCCAATAACCATCCCACTGATTGGGATGATATATTGTGCCTCAGCCGGTGTGATTTTAAATCCAATAAGTATTCCTTGAGTCAAAGCTTCAACAAATACAAAGGTAATTACAAGCTTCCAAGTGATTCCTCGGATGGTAGCCCCCTTTTTCCTCGCGTTATGGGTTGCAGCGGTAATCATAAGAATAATCATAAGCAGGATATAGATAAAATGATCAGCAGCGAAAACAAATGTTAAAACATAACCAACAGCAAGCAGCTGAATAATGGAACGAATGGTTGCGATTATGGTGTCCTTTTCCAAGCCGAGCTTTAAAGTCTTAGATAGAAATAGGGGGATGAGGACGAATACGAGTGCCAAAGATAAAGTCAGGAAACTCATTTAATTTCCCCCTCTACAAATTGTTTTACCCTCTGATCTTTCGGTTCCAGCAGCAGACTGCTTGGTCCGTATTCCACAAGTTCACCTTTCATCATAACCCACGTATCATCTCCAATTTGAATAGCTTGATTTAAATTATGGGTGATCCAAATGATTGTTACGCCAAACTCTTTATTTATTCTTTCTATTAATTTCTCTATATCATCTCTAGAAACTCGATCAAGAGAAGAGGTGATTTCATCCAATAGCAAGATTTCCGGTCGGTTGACAAGTGTTCTGGCAATGGATACCTTTTGCCTTTGGCCACCGGAAAGGTCGGTGACTTTTCTCTTTAACATGTCTTTATCAAGGCCCACTTTAGTGAGCAATATTTCAGCCTCCTCTTCGGTTAACATTTCTCCAGCTAGAGTGCGTGGCAACTTTAAATTGTCATAAACCGTGCCGGATAACATAGTCGCACTTTGCAATGCCAAACCTACATTTCTTCTTAATTCTGTAGGATCATATTGATTGATATCTTTCGCATTGACGGTAATGTTACCCTGTGTTGGTGAAATTAATCCGTTACACAGCCGGAAAAGTGTTGTTTTCCCCGCACCAGAAGGACCGACAAGTGTGGTAATCTTACCTTTTCTGAAAAAGCCGGTAATATTTTTTAATATTTGAAGTGAGCCGTCGTAATAAGACACTTGACTAAATTCAATTGCTTTATCTATTTGCTGATTCACAGTTCTACCTCTTTTCACAAGGGGAAGAATAGATTAACATCCCCATTTCCTGTTAATAGTTTACCCCAAATTACAGTTCTGCAATGATAATTCGCTTACTTATGTTTATTGCCGTATCATAAGTGGAATCGTTTGAATCGGAAAGATGCCGTTGCCTATAATAAAAGTAGTCGGGCTGTTAACACATGGAAAGGGATGATTGAAATGACATTTCCTGTATTGGAAGGTAAAGTAGCAATCGTAACCGGAGCAGCAATGGGGATGGGGAAGGCAACTGCAGAACTGTTTTCGAAAGCAGGAGCTAAAGTAGTTGTAGCAGATTTTAACGAAGAAAAAGGTGCTGAAACTGTTGAAGAGATTAAAGCAGCAGGTGGAGAAGCAGCCTTTGTAAAAGTGGATATTTCTAATTCTGAGCAAGTACAAAGCATGGTGAAGTTCACGGTGGATACGTATGGAAAGCTGGATGTTGCTGTAAACAACGCCGCATTGACGCCAGATGATAAACCCGCAGATGAATTTGATGAAGATTATTGGGACCGTTTAATGGCTGTTGACCTTAAGGGTACAGCATTATGTCAAAAATATGAATTGCAACAAATGAAAAAACAAGGATATGGTGGGTCGATTATTAACATTTCTTCTGTAAGTGGCTTCCGTCCACAGCCGAATAATATTGCCTATGTAGCTGCCAAGCATGGGGTGGTTGGGATGACAAAAGTTGCCGCCTTAGAAAATGGTCCATACAATATTAGAGTCAACTCGGTTGCACCAGGAGCAATTGACACACCGATGCTACGTGGAGCCTTAGAGCAGTTTGGTTTAGATGAAGAAAGCTATGCACCACAACTGAGTTTATTAAACCGCTTCGGACAAGCTGAAGAAATCGCTGAAGCAAGTCTATGGTTGGCATCTGATGCATCTTCTTATGTAACAGGAACAACTATTCATGCCGATGCGGGATATGTAAATCGTTAATGATTAATCATTCCAAAGCCTTGGCGTTTGCCGGGGCTTTTTTGTTGCCTTCTTATCGATAGGGTTGAAATTGAAACAGAGATTTTGTAATGAAGTAGATTCTTGCTCCATCATTTTTTAACATGATTATGCATAGTTATTACAAAGCTTATAGAAGGGTGGAGGGGGAAGGATGTACTACCCGTATGTTCCTCAACAAGTATACAGGCAACCTGAGCGACGGCGTATGACTGTAACAGGTGAAGGAAGTGTATCAGCACAGCCGGATACAGTCTCCATACAGTTAGGGGTCCGGACGGAAAGTGAATCTGTCTTACAGGCTGAACAGGAGAATGCATCGGTAATGAATCAGGTGATCGATGCATTAATCGGAACCGGTATACCGAGAGAGAACATAAAGACCGCAAGTTTTACGATTTCCCCATTGTATGACTTTGTTGAAGGGGAGCAGGTCTTTAGAGGCTATCAAGTAATCAACAGTATAACAGTGGAATTGAATGATGTTTCCAAAGCAGGACTTGTTATTGACACTGCTGTTCAGAATGGGGTGAATCAGGTGTCGTCTCTTCAATTTTCGCTACAGAATCCAGAGATTTATTACAATGATGCTTTGGATAAAGCTTTGAAAAATGCAATTAGTAAAGCAACTTCCATTGCCCAAAGTCTACAGGTGAATCTTGATCCTACCCCTGTAAAAATTACAGAACAAGTAGCTGAACTGCAACCGCGTTTCCAGACGTTTGCAGCGCTCGAAAGCACCACTCCTATAGAGCCAGGACAATTGAAGATACGGGCCACGGTTAAAGCTATATTTCAATATTAAAACAGGAAGCGTAAAATTTACGCTTCCTGTTCTTTATTTTTCCCTTAATAGTTTATTTTTCGTTTTCAACAGATCTTGAAACTCCTGCTCCAGTTCATTGGTTGGTTCGATACTAAGTTTGCTCAAGACTTCAGAAATTTTTGTGTCTAATAAGAGCAACTCTTGTTCCAACGTATCAACTTCCATTTCAACATCGCGATTATTAAATTGTGCATAGCTTCCTTGGAAATCAATTAAAGTTTGATTTTCAATGGCTAGAATCCGTTCGGCCACATGATCGATGAACATTCGGTCATGAGAGATGAATAGAATTGTTCCCTCATACTCCTTCAGTAGTTCTTCCAATGCTTCCATTGCATATATATCAAGGAAGTTCGTCGGTTCGTCTAGAATCAGTGTATTACAGTCGTTCACCAACAGCTTTGCTAAAGCGACTTTAACCCGTTCACCGCCGCTCAGTACGTCGATTGGTTTGTAAACAGTATCTCCAAAAAAGTGTAATCGTGCCAGAATGGTTCGGGCCATGGATTCATCTTGGATAGAAGTGCTCATCACGTTATCAAGTATTGTTTTCTCCGTCTCCAAGACGTCCAAGTTTTGGCTGAAGTAACCGATTCGTACAGCTGGTGAAATGGTGATACCGGAATTATTCTTGATCAGTTGTCGAACTAAAGTTGTTTTGCCGGACCCGTTTTTCCCGATGATGGCAACCTTTTCACCGCCTTTAATTTGAAAGCTGGTCTTTTGCCAGAGTATACGGTTGCCTATTTTACCTTGAACATCTTCTGCACGAAGGATAATCCTTCCATGTAAGTTTTCCTGGTTTGGTAATTCCATTTTAATTTTTGGCAGTTCTTTAATTTTCTCTACTTTCTCAAGCTTTTCCAGTCGAGTTTCAATTGATTTCGCAACTTGTTGCAGCTTTTTTTGTTTTTTAGCGAAGTAAGGTTTGGCTCCAGTAATTTTGGCTTCTGATCTGCTGAGTTGTTTAGGCTTTTTCGTTGCCTTGTTCGCTTTCTGTTGTTTGAGAACGATAGCTTCTTCAAGCTGCTGCTTTTTTTGCACGTAGTTTTCGTAGGCTTTTTCCTGTTCTTTCAGTTTTATTTCCTTTTGCACCGTATAGTCTGAGTAATTTCCTTTATAAACAGTTATCTTGCCCTCTTCAATTTCCCAGATGGTTCCACAAATCGCATCTAGAAAAGCACGATCATGTGAGACGAGGACAATAGCCCCTTGATAACGCTCAAAAGCCTTTTCCAATTTTATTATTCTTTCTGTATCTAAATTGGTTGTAGGTTCATCAGCAAGAAGCAATTCAGCTTTTTCTCCAAGTGCGCGGTCGATGTATTGTTGAGTTACTTCACCACCGCTTTTTACGGTGTCAGTATTTTTTAATTGAGGAAGCAAGGTACAGTCGGCTTTTCCAGTAATATTTCCACTATGTGCAGTTCTATTACCTGCGATGATTTCCAGCAATGTCGTCTTTCCAGAACCATTTCTACCGACAAGTCCTATCCTTTCCTTCGCGCGTATTTGTAAATGATCGATGTCAAAAAGCATCCGATCACCAATATCATAAGTCAAATTCGTAATTTCTTTGATGACCAAGTATATCAACTCCATTCCAGGCATGAAAAAAGCCCCTATAGTTAATCAGAATAGGAGTCAGGAAAAAAGGGTCAATCGAACCCTAATAACGTACATTTTAATCCAATCCTATTCCGAAACAAAATTGCATGAGAAATAAGCAGGTAGTTTCTGCTTCTCAACCAAAATTGATACGTTTCGTGTGTAATAGGATTAGTTTTTCATGTTCTCTTGGTTCACCCTTTCCATATTGGTTATTTTTATTATACTATAATGTTCAATAATTGGAACTGATTCCATAAAAAAAAGACAGCCTCCACCCCGGAGGCTGCCTTTTCCCAAACCGTAAAGGCTTAGGAATGCGGAAAATTCATTTCCTTTCATGAGGACGGACTTGTTCAACCCCGTCTTACTCTTTTCATCTTACCGTTAAAACCAAAACAGCAGTTGTTTTCAGTTGCACTTTTCACAAAAAATCACTTTGCTCAAACACTTTAGAGAATTTGACTCTTAAATTGTTGCCGACGGGATGGTTCCGTCTTGAAGTAAATTTTCCGCCAAGGCGTGCATTTCCCTATTAGAATTTGCTTTTTGATAAGTTGCTAGTTACACATACAAGTTACCAATTTGCTAAATTCCAATAGTAGTTCGCCTTGTCATTTACTATACCCGTTTCCAAAGGAATAAAACGTATCTTTTGTAAATTTTACAGTATGAAATGAAAAAAACACCTTTACAAGAAAAACAGATTCACTTATAGTAAAAGTACCTAATTATTCTAGGTAGGTGAAATTATGTTTAATCGAGAACTTGTTAAAGGGAGTACATCCTTACTTGTGCTTCAGCTTCTTAATGAACGCGATATGTATGGCTATGAGTTAGTCAAGGAAATGGCTAAACGAAGTGATGACCGTCTGCAAATGAAGGAAGGGACGTTATATCCTGCTCTTCATAAAATGGAAAGGCAAGCTTATATCCAACATTATTGGAAGCATCAAGAAAAGGGGCCAGCCCGCAAATACTACCGAATTACAGAAGAAGGAAAAGAAATTCTTGCAGAACGTACATCTGAATGGAAATTGTATGTTCAGGTAATGAATAACCTTATTGGAAGAAATGAAGCATGAATGCAGAGGCACAACGGTTTCTCGATGACCTGGAGAAAGCACTTGGGGATGATCCGAAATGTGCAGAAATCATGGCGGAATATCGCCTGCATGTTGAAGAGGTACTGTATGAACTGTCAGAGGAAGGAACTTACGATGCGCTTGTAAGTAGACTTGGCTCCCCAAAAGAATTAGCGGAACTTTGGAAAACAGAGAAATCGGTAACCCCTAGGAAAATGCAGCAACTGTTCGTTTTCTTGAATATTGCATTGTTTATCCTTGGTGCCATACTTACGGTTGGATACAATGTGTTCGGATGGCAGTGGCTAGGAATCCTTTGGGGAAATCTAACAGAATCAACAACCATTATCATCTTTATTTATATGTTCTTCTGGGGATTATTGGGCTATGAAATTGGGAAAGCGTTCGGCGCCCGTGGAAAAAAGATACTGAGGCGCACGTTTATCATTTGTATCATACCTAATCTAATTCTCATGTACTTAATCGTATTCCGTCTCATCCCTTATGAATGGTTTGACCCACTTTTGGATGGGAAGTTTATTTTACTATGTATTTTCTGTACGTTTGCTTTATATCCGATCAGCTGGTTAGGTTACCGTTGGGGAAGAAAAGCATCAGTTTAACGGACTGGATCACTTGCATTATTCAGTCCGATTTATGTTCATGATTTTTTACCTATGTACATAGAATATCTATATACATAGGAATTCTATGTAATAGAATGAGGCGTTGAATTATGAAAACGAAACAAAGAGAGTGGATGTTCTTATTCGTCTGTATATTTTTAGGGATACTTGCAGAACTAAGCTTCCTTCATGGCGAGATTGGAATATCTTATATCATTTTTATCGCAGTCTTTTATTCGGTCGTGTTTATCCGTTTTCGTTTTTCTTTTGAACACCGAAGAATTGGTTTATTGCTGATGGCTGGGATTTGGATATTGGCGGGAAGCTATGTGCTTTATGACAGTACGGTGTTTTATTTGTTGAATACCCTTGTCATTCCTGCTGTAGTGTTTTTCCATATCGTGTTAATTACTAGTCCAGGCAGCTTAAACTGGAGTAAACTTTCTTTTATTAAACTTGTTTCTGGAAAATTGCTGGACACCTTTAATTTCCTCACGAACTATTTAAGTTACGTTGGTCGGACATTATCGAGGAATGGAAAGCAAGGGAAGAATGATACACCTCGCCATATCCTTTTAGGATTCATTATTGCGATACCTTTATTATTTATTGTTATTCATTTATTGATGTCTGCTGATGTGGCCTTCAAGGAATTTGTTCAACGATTGTTCTTTTTTGAATTGCGGATGAATATAGTGGAGATTGGTTTTAGAATTGGTTTTATACTGATTATGAGTCTCTTTTTCTTTTGTGTATTTAAAGTGCTTGGCAAACGAACAAACCGCGAGATTGAAATGAATCAAACTAACAATATAAAAATTTGGCCGGGGACGATGGCTGTAACGATTCTAGTATTATTGAATGCTGTATATGTCTTGTTTCTAGTTATACAATTCCAGTATTTATTTAGCGGTGGACTACATGAAGGTTTTACGTATGCGGATTATGCAAGACAAGGTTTTTTTGAACTGTTGCTGGTAACCTTGATCAATTGGACGGTATTGCTTGTATGTATGAAGCACGTAAAGCGGGAAAGCAGAAGTTTGAATCGAACCTTGCAAATTTTATATTCCATCTTAATTGGTGTCAGTGGTGCACTATTACTTTCTGCTTGGCAGCGGCTCATGCTTTATGAAGAAATGTATGGGTATACAATGGAACGGTTGCTTGCTCAATCTTTTATGATGTTTTTAATGGTGATTTTCGCCTATACGCTCATTCGAGTATGGTTGGAAAATCTGCCTATTTTACATTTTTACTTAATTAGTTCGTTTATATTTTATGCACTTCTGAATGTCGTCAATTTAGAAGAAACCATAGTAGAAAATAATATAGAGCGTTATGAGGAAACAGGTAAAATTGACTTGTATTACTTAAATCGTCTTGGTGGAGAAGGGTTAAAAGGACTGATTTATTTATATGAACAAGACCCGGACATTCCTGAATTGAAAGAAATATTAGCGGAAAACCAGGAACGGTTCACAAGGGATGAAACACCATCCTGGCAATCATTTAATTTTACAAGAAATGAAGCAAGAAGTTTATTGAAGGAGCTTGAGCTCTAACCAAACTGGAGGTGGGACCATGACGGTCAATATACCGAGACATGTTGGTATTATTATGGACGGTAACGGAAGATGGGGGAAATCACGCGGACTCACAAGAAGTGAAGGCCATTATGCCGGAGTTCAAGCAATGGAAAAAGTAATCGATGCGAGTATTGAAGTAGGAATTCAAGCATTGACTTTATACGCCTTTTCGTCTGAAAACTGGTCACGATCCAAAGAAGAAGTTAATTATTTAATGCGTCTGCCTATCCGATTTTTTAAACAAAAGCTTCCAGATTTTATGAGGCGTAATGTGAGAATCCTTGTATCGGGGGATATGGATGGGCTACCGAAGGCGACAAAGAAAGTGCTTGCTCAATCGATGGAAAAAACGAAAAATAATAGCGGATTGATTGTCAACTTTGCATTTAATTATGGCGGCAGAGGCGAAATTGTGCAAGCCGCCCGACGGATGATTCAAGAGCTGCAAGAGAGCGGTCAAGGTTTGAATGAAGATGCACTCCAGAAATACTTATACACGAGTGAATTGCCGCAATTGGATTTAGTAATCCGTACCGGCGGAGAACAACGCTTAAGTAATTTCTTGCTGTGGCAATGTGCGGATGCGGAATTATACTTTACGGATGTATATTTCCCGGACTTTGATGAAAAACATCTAAAAGAAGCGGTATACGATTTCCAAGAACGTACATCAGAATATAGCTTTGCGGAAATTTATAGTAAAGCAAAATAAATAATGGTACTGAGCATATTAATTTATGTTCAGTACCATTATTTTTTTTCAAGAAGGCGTATGAACCGTTCACGAAAAATATTTTTATCTTCTTGCGTAAATGGTTTCGGACCTTTCGTCCGTTTTCCAGCTTTTCGGGCTTGAGCACTCAAGTAGCGTGTCTGGAGCAAGTCATCGATATTCTTATTTGTATACATAAACCCCTTATGGTGCATCACTAAACACCCTTTTGCTAAAGCGAGAGATGCAAGACCATAATCTTGTGTAATGACGAGATCACCTTTAGACGCAAGTTTCATGATCCGATAATCCGCTTCATCTCTTCCGTGGTCCACGTAAACCGTACCCACTCCAAGAGGATACTCTTGCATGGAAAAGTGCGAAATGCTCGTTACAAGAGTCACTTCATAGTTTCTCTTCGTTGCTTCATCAATAATAATATCTTTCACTGGACAAGCATCTGCATCTATATATATCTGCATAAAATCACCTCGTTTATTGTCTTTCTCTAGCATACCAAAGTTTTGTGAAAATAGTCCTTTATATATGATGAATGGTTTAGAAATTGTTATGAAAATTGGCTTCGATCCTTTTAGTAAAGAAGTTTTTTTATATCCCACCGGATATGGATGTATATCAAATAAATTGAAAAAAGTCGGCTCAATTAGCCGACTTTTTTGAGTAGATCATTATTAAAGTATTGGAGGTATTTTTTACGACCTAGGAAGCGTAGTTTGTACTTCGCTATACGGTTGCTTCCGCTTCTGTTGCTGATTTAAAATAATGACCGCTAGAATGACTGCACTGATTCCGCCGAATAATTTACTGACAATCATCGGGAACACCATTCCTGGTTCGATTCCCGCGACAAATCCTAAATGGCCACCGAATACGAATCCAGCGCTCACGCTGAAGGCAATATTAATTACTTTGCCACGTGTGTCCATTTCTTTTAACAGTGCCAGCATGGGAATAATATGGGCAAGGGTTGCAATTAATCCTGCAGTTGCCGTTTGATTGATGCCAAGCATGGAACCGAGTATCCTCAAAGGCTTTTTAAAAGTCTTTGAAATAAAGAGTACCATTGGGAAGGCTCCGGCTAAAAAGATTGCAATCGTACCGACAATTTGAATACCTTCAGATAACGGGGCGAGGCCGGGTATAATAACAATCCCTGTCAATGTTTCCATCACTATTGCAATTAGTCCTATAATCGCGAGGGCCTCGATGAATTTTCCGAAGATGGAAAAGCCCCGAACCATCATAACTGGTATTTTCCATAGCCCAACCACAATCAATAGAGAAATAAGAATAGTCGGTATTAGATTCCTAATCAACATCTCCATTTCGAAGCCAGCTACTAGTCCACCAATGAACGTACTAAGTGGTATGGTTACGATACCAATAAGAATTCCTTGCGCTAAGAAATGACGATCTTCTTTTTCAATGATGCCTAATGAAACTGGTAGAATAAAAACGATTGTAACTCCAATCGATGTTCCGAGGAATACCCATGCAAAGAGTCCGGCTTCAGGATTGAGAGCCATCGTTTCGGCCAGTGCATAACCCCCCATGTCAATTGCAAGTATAGTATTGGCAAATATTGCAGGATCTGCTCCCACCAGACCGTAAATTGGTGTAATGATTGGTAGTAGTATTTCAGCAATGACCGGTGCTAAAGAAATGATTCCAATCATGACAACGGCAAGCGAACCCATAGTCATCAATCCATCCATAAAACGCTCACCAAAACCAAAACGATTGCCTATGATTTTATCAATTGCACCGATGATAAAGAAGAAAACAACAATATATATGATTATTTCATTCATTCGACGTTCTCCGTTTCAAAGTATGTATTTCCGTTATGAACCTATTATGCGACTTGTTTGCTTGGCGTGCAAGTACTGTATGTATGGAAAGGAAACAGAAACAAAGACAGTGCAGCTTGGATTATTCAGCTGCACTGTCTTCTAAGAAATTTTAGCATCAATCTTCTTGAATAAATCATTCAGTCCCTCACTCATCGTCGGATGGGTGAAAATATTATCTCGTAAAGCTGTATATGATAGCTTTGCTTCCATTGCTAGACGGACAGTATTAATGATTTCACTAGATTCTGCACAAAATAGAGTGCAGCCAAGGATTTCTTTCGTTTCGGGATCAACTAATGCTTTTAATAAACCTGTTGATTGTTTATTGATTTTTGTATAAGGAATGTTTGCAGCTGGCATGCTAGCCACTACATAATCTATATTTTTTTCCTTTGCTTTCTTTTCATTTAAACCAACATGAGACAGCACTGGATCAAGGAATACACTGTAAGGGACATTTTTTCGGTAGGCTAACGAGTAGGTCCCTTCGCTTATTAGTTGGTCCCTGATAATCCGATAATCATCAAGTGAAATATAAGTGAATTGTGGTCCGCCGTTTACATCTCCGATTGCCCAAATATGTTTCTGTGAGGTTCTAAGGTAATCATCAACAATGACAGCTCCTTTATTATCAATCTCTACACCTGCTTTGTTTAAATTGAGACCTTCTGTATTCGGCTTTCTACCGGTTGCAAGAAGGAGGGCAGATGCTGTCTCTTCTGCTTTTTCACCTGCTTCATTCTCAACAATGGCTTTAATTCCATCTGAATGATTTGATACAGCGGTCAATTTACAACCTTGTAGGAAAGAGATATTTTTCGCTTGTAGTGTCTTTTTAATTTCTTCTGCAATATCTCTATCTTCCTGTGGCATGAATTCCGTGGAGCTATCGATTACAGTCACATTTGAACCGAAATTGGCATACATCGATGCAAATTCAAGGCCAATATAGCCGCCACCAGCAATAAGCAACTCTTCCGGAAGCTCGGATACTTGTTGTAATTCGGTTGAGGTATAGACGTGATTTGTTTCATTTAATCCTGTAATGGGTGGAATATTTGGTTGGGAACCAGTATTGATGATAAAGTAATCTGCGGTGAGGTCAAGGGATTCTGTTTCAGATTCCAAATGAACTTGCTTGTCAGAAATAAAGCTAGCTTTGGCAGTATAGACCATCACCGTTTCTTGGTCAGCCAGATTGTTGTAGTTTTTCTCTCTTAATGCAGCTGTCACTTTATTTTTATCCTCAATAGAACTTCTATAGAAATTTTGTTTATCTTCCTTCAGGTCTTCTTCTTTCTTTCCATGATGAATAAGTATTTTTGTTGGAATACAAGCGATATTAATACAAGTTCCTCCATACATTTCGGCTGATTGCTCCACCATAGCTACGTTTTTTCCTTTTGCTGCAAGATCAGCGGCAAGTGTTTTTCCCCCTTTGCCGAAGCCGATGATGATATAGTCATAATGTTTCATACGATCGTCTCCTTTCATAAAAACTATTACCTGTTTTTGACTTTTTAAACGGACAGCATATTTCTGCAATATTAGGGTAAATCATTAAATAGTCTTTACCTTTATTCTTTAGGTGTAAATTTATTTTAAATGTTTGAAGAAAAATATTGCATGTTTATAAAATTTATTGCATAATAATACAAAACAAAGATTACTGGGAGGAATTTAATTTATGCTATCTGTGGCGAAGGATATGAAAATTAACAACGATGGTTTCTTTGGAAGAGATTTATTAAGCCTTGAAGATTATACTCCAGACGAAATTAATTATTTACTGGAACTTGCTTATTATATAAAAGAACAACGTAAAAAGGGAATTGCATTTGAACCGCTGAAAGGAAAGATCCTTGGAATGATTTTCGAGAAATCTTCCACAAGAACCCGTGTCTCGTTTGAAGCGGGGATGATGCAATTAGGCGGCCAGGCAATCTTTTTGAGCTCAAGGGATATCCAACTTGGACGTGGTGAAACCATAGCAGATACCGCACGTGTATTATCCGGATATTTGGACGGCATCATGATTCGGACATTTTCACATGATAGCGTGGAAGAACTTGCGAAATATGCTTCCATCCCAGTCATTAATGGACTAACGGATCTTCATCACCCATGTCAGGTACTAGCAGACTTACAAACGATTCTTGAAATCAAAGGTACATTAAAAGGGCAAAAGCTTGTCTATATCGGAGACGGAAACAATATGGCCCATTCATTAATGATTGGTGCTGCGAAGACAGGTATGGAAATGGTAGTGGCAGCTCCTGAGAAATATTTACCAGATGAAAAAGTCACTAACAAGGCGCAAGACATTGCCAAAGAAACAGGTGCGATAATTTCTGTCACGACGGATGCAGCGGAAGCAGTACAGAATGCTGATTTCATCTATACGGATGTATGGGCGAGCATGGGGCAAGAAGAGGAGCAGGAAGTACGGAAAGCAATTTTTGCTGAATATCAAGTGAATGACGAACTATTGGCTAAGGCGAAATCTGACGTCACTTTCCTACACTGTCTCCCCGCACACCGTGGAGAAGAAGTGACAGAAAGTGTCTTGGAAGGAAAACATTCTGTCGTATTCCAACAAGCGGAGAATCGTCTGCATGCACAGAAGGCGCTTTTGACAGCGTTGATGAGTTAACGATAGCAAAACACCCTACATGAAAATGTTCATGTAGGGTGTTTTTTACTGTCCAAAATTCATGATGAGTTCCGAATGAACTATATCTGCTCAACCTTTAATCCGTCAGCGTCCATCTTTAAAGGGATTACTTGATAATCTGGTAAAACATCTTTGAACTGCTGGACTAGATGTTCACTTTTTCCATTGGGGACGAACGATACCATCGTTGGTCCGGCTCCGCTGATAACCGACCCATATGCACCATGTTCTTTTGCCTGACGTTTAATCAAATCATAATTTGGAATAAGAGATTTTCTATATGGTTCATGGAATAGATCCTTTTCCATCATCTTACCGGCTAGTCCATAATTGCCTTGTAAAAGTGCTGCGATGGTTAAATTGCTGATTCCACTTGCCAGGGCTGCATCATGGTTAAGGTATTGTTCAGGCAAGACATTCCTTGCAGCCTCTGTTTTCAACTCAACTTTCGGAATATAAGCGACAAGTTCCAAATCTAAATCCGAGATTTTTAACCAATCCACTTCATTATCTACATAAGTCGAAACGATAAGTCCTCCTAGCAAAGCAGGGGCGACATTATCTGGATGGCCTTCTATTGCTGTAGCGTATCCTAATTTCTCTTCAGATGTTAATTTTAACTCTCCTAATTGGTCGGCAATTTCTATTCCAGCAATAATCGCAGCCGCACTGCTGCCCAGCCCCCTGGCAAGTGGTACACTTGTTGTTTCCTTAACGAGACAGGGGGAGAGGGTTTTCCCATGCTGATCAGCCACTTGTTTCGCAATTTTGTATATGAAATGCTCTTCAAAGGGAGTACCAGGAGCAAAACTTGGGGAGATAAACTCCCATTTGTCCTGCTTCGTAACTTCCAATGTCAAGTATAAATTGACCGCCAAACCTAGAGAGTCAAAACCAGGTCCAATATTGGCGGAACTGGCTGGGACACGAATCATAAAACTAGTCATTGTTAGTCAACTCTTCGATATAGTTTTTAATTGCTGTTGCATCATTAGGCAGGGAAACAGTCTCAATCTCTTGATTATCCTGGACGGTTTGCGGGTCCTTCAATCCGTTGCCGGTCAGAACCGCAACGACCTTACTTCCTTGTGGAATATTCCCTGCTTTACATTGTTGAATAACGCCAGCAATGGAAGCGTTGGAACCTGGTTCTGCGAAAACACCCTCTGACTTAGGGAGATGTTTGAACGCAGATAAAATCTCTTCGTCACTAACAGATGTTATCATCCCATTGGACTCATCGCGGGCTGCTGTAGCCAGTGCCCAACTAGCTGGGTTACCAATCCGAATTGCTGTTGCAATTGTTTCTGGTTGTGTAATGATTTCATCCTTTGTAATAGCCGCAGCGCCTTCAGCCTCAAAACCAAACATTTTCGGCAGGCCTGTTTGTTTTTCTTCATTGTACTCTTTAAAGCCTTTCCAATAGGCACTGATATTTCCGGCGTTACCGACTGGAATAGCTAGAATATCAGGTGCACTTCCTAAAGCATCGCAAATTTCAAAAGCAGCTGTTTTTTGACCTTCTATACGGTAAGGGTTTACTGAGTTTACAAGGGTAACCGGTGTTGTTTCACTGATTTCCCGAACCATACTTAATGCCTCATCAAAATTTCCATCAATTTCAATGATTTCTGCACCATATATAACGGCTTGAGCTAATTTTCCGAGTGCCACTTTACCCTTAGGAATAACAATGATTGCACGCATCCCTGCACGAGCTGCATAAGCTGCAGCAGCTGCTGATGTATTACCAGTAGATGCGCAAATCACGGACCTGCTGCCTGCTTCTTTTGCTTTTGCTACAGCCATAACCATTCCGCGATCTTTAAAGGAACCAGTTGGATTCGCTCCTTCAATCTTTCCATACAATTCAATTCCTAACTCCTTAGACAAAGTTGGGAAATGAAGGAGAGGTGTATTTCCCTCGTTTAATGAAATATTAGGTGTGTTCTCTGTGACTGGTAAATAGTCACTGTATTGTTTGAGCAATCCTTGCCAAGTCATTCGACTCCATCTCCTTCAACGCGATAATAACTCGAAATTTCCTTTAAGACAGGTAAATTCTGAACCTTATCTAGTAATTTTGTAAAGTTTTCTTCTGATGTCTGATGTGTGATGACAATAATCTCTGCTGATTTTTCCTTTTTATTAGGTCGCTGGATAATCCGTTTTAAACTAATTTCTTGCTCATGGAAAATTTTAGATAATTGCGAGAAAACTCCAGCCTCATCTTTTACGTTTAAGCGTAAGTAATATTGCGAAAAACGTTCACTCGGTGTTTTTAAAGCTTTGTTATGATAGTTTTTGACAACCTGTTCGCCGGTTACTCCAAGACGGATATTTTTAACGACATTTACCAAGTCGGAAACGATAGCTGTAGCCGTTGGGAGACTCCCTGCTCCTGGTCCATAGAACATAGTTTCACCGACGGCTTTACCATATACATATACCGCATTGTATTCATTTTTTACGGAAGCTAGCGGGTGATCATTGGATAAAAATGTCGGCATGACATGAACCTCCAATTGCCCATCTTCAAAATCGGCATATCCAATGAGTTTCATCGTATAGCCGAGTTCACTGCCATTTTTAATATCCTCGGTAGAAACTTGAGAGATTCCAGTAACAGTAACATCTTTAAGGTCAACCGGAGTAGAAAAAGCGAGACGTCCCAGGATTGCCATTTTCCGTGCCGCATCCAATCCTTCCACATCCGCAGTCGGATCAGCTTCTGCAAAGCCTAATTCCTGTGCCTGTTTTAAAGCATCCCCATAACTTGTACCTTCTTCTGCCATCTTTGTTAATATGTAATTTGTCGTTCCATTGACAATTCCCATGACTCTTTCAATACGATCAGAGGCTAAGCCGTCCGTAATCCCTCTTAAAATAGGAATACCTCCTGCAACACTAGCTTCATAGTAAAAGTCGCATTTATTCTTTTCAGCTGCTGCATGAAGTTCAGGTCCATGTAACGCGACTAAATCTTTATTTGCAGAAACCACATGTTTCCCTGCGGAGAATGCTTGTAAAATATATTCCTTAGTAATATCCACTCCACCCATTACTTCGATGACAACATTAATGTCAGGATCATTCAATACATCATCAGGATTTGAAGTTAACAAAGCAGGATTTACATCCACTTCGCGGGCTTTTTCCAAGTTACGGACGAGAACGCGTTTTACTTCGATTGGTACTCCAAGTTGGTGTTTTAGCTTCTCTTGGTGGTTATTAATGATATGGACCACACCTGATCCGACTACTCCTAGGCCTAATAAACCGATTGATACTTTTTTTACCATCTCATCACCTCATCACTGCAGAGTATTGCAGTATTATTTTATATATTTAATCAATTTAAACATGAAAAGCAAATGATATCAATATCCTAATGACTAGTATTATTATGTTAAGCGCTTACTTTTTTTAAAAATGAATAACATATTTAAATTTCTATTAATATCATATAGTAGCCCGTACGGTAAAGGGGGAGTTTTATGCGAAATGAGATTATCGGCAGCATTTTTTTCATTTTATTAATTCTTGGTTTGCTCATCGGCATGTTATTTGATCGGGTAGAATTATTTGGGTTTCTTGGTTTAATGTTAGGGTTGGGTGTAGTCCTCTTATTCAGGAAAAAATATTTTTGAAAAAAAGCAGGCCCAACCTCGGTATGGGAACCTGCTTTCGTTTGTTGTATTAAAGGGGAATTTTGGTTTGGGATTTTTCACTCTCCAATTGGAGAAGAAATTCTTTTAATGAAAGACCTGCCCGGAAGCCTCCAAGCGCACCATTCTTCTGGATGACTCGATGGCATGGAATAGCGATGAGCACTGGATTTCTTCCAATTGCTGTTCCAACAGCTCTAACGCTTTGCGGATTACCGATGTCATTGGCGATGTCCGAGTAGGTTCTTGTTTCACCGTAAGGTATATGCTGTAAAACTTTCCATACCGCAAGTTGAAAGGGTGTCCCTCTGAGGTCAAGAGGGATGTCGAACGTACGGAGATCTCCTGAAAAGTATCTTTCCATAGCTTCTATATATATCCGAAGTTTTTGTTCATCTTTTTGAAATGTGCGATGCGGTTCCTGCTTTAGCAGCCAAGATTGCATCTGCTGTTCGTCTTCATTGAATCCGCCGGCCCAGCATAAGCCCTTTTCCGTAGCAGCTAAAATCATCCTTTTATCATCCCGCTCAAAACTGTCATAATAGACAATTCTTCCGTTTCCCATATCAAAACAACTCCTATTTGTTTTCTGTTTCATCTTCAACGGCTGGATAAAAACCATGGGATTCACCAAAATATTTATTGTACCTTTGTTTAAACTTATAGAATAAATATTGCACCAGCACTTTCAAAATCGCATAACCAGGAATACCTAAAATTACTCCGATGATACCAAATAGATTTCCTGCTACAAGTAAGACAATGATAATCGTGAGTGGATGAACCTGCATTGTGCGTCCCATGACATTTGGTGAAACAAAGTTACCCTCAAGGAATTGCACAGCCATCCAAACAATTGCCAATTTGAGTAGCATGATCGGCGAATCTACAATAGAAATGATGATCGCCGGCAGAATGGCTATCATTGGTCCGAGGTATGGTACAACGGAAGTGACTGCGGCGATAATCGCTAGAGTCAACGCATATGGCATCCCGATAATTAAATATCCGATATATAGGAGGAGCCCAATACATGACGCAACAATAATCTGTCCTTGGATATAAGAACCGACTTGCGTATCCATATTATCCAGAATTTGATTTGCATCTTTACGAAATGCAGGTGGTAAAAGAGTAAGGAAGTATTCTTTAAATCTTGTACCGTCCTTTAATAGGAAAAAGAGAATAATAGGAAATGTTACGATGGCTACCACGATATTCGTAACTGTAGATGCGATATTTTGCACACTTTCAAATGCATTTAATAAGTAGCCGCCAATGATTCCAGGCAAATCACTGAAATTATCGACAATCCAATTATATCCCTCCTCGTAATAAGGAGCGAGAAAGGAGTTTTGAACCCATTCGGTAATACCAGCTCCAAGCTGAGCTAAGTAGTTAGGGAAGTTTTTAATTAAATCTTGGATTTGAGTTTCAATCAACGGTGCTGTAAGAAGAACAACACCCGTTAATATCCCGGCAATGGCAAGGATGAGAATGATGATTCCCCAAATTCGTTTGATCCGGATCTTTTCTAAAAGATTTACGACTGGATTTAACAAATAAAAAGCAATGAACGCCAGAATTATCGGTGGAGTTATCGTTGAAACAATGACGATAACCGGATAAAACACAAATGATACACGGTCGTAGATAAAAATGGTGATACCAATTAAAGACAGTAATGCAAATAGAAAAAATAGATTTTTTCCACCAAGAAATTTAATAAATCGACTTGTCTGATTCATACGTAACCCCTTTTTCCTATAGTTTTCTATTTTACTTACAGTATAAGGTAAGATATGAACAAAAAACAATTACAATAGTTAACATCTAGTAGCTGTTAATTTCTTTTTGTTTCTCTTTCTGCATCAAAGATATGGACATCGTAGCGAGGGCGATTACAACAAATAACCCGCCGATAAAGGGGTTGATTTCAACTCCAGACCGGTCTATCGTTACCCCGCCTATAAAGGAACCGAAAGCGATGCCGAAGTGTAAAGCAGAATTGCTGATGCTGATCTGCATATCTGCTGTTTCTGGATCAATAGCCATCAGGTAAGTTTGCATGGCTGGAGTAACTGACCAGCTCATCAACCCCCATAATGCTAGAACAATCATGAATAACGGCAGATAAGCAGTACTATAGGATGTTGCAAAAATCATCGCTGCATAGATAATGATGAAAATTGGGATAATGCGGGTACTGCCAAATTTATCTGACATGGTACCACCAAATGCTCCCCCACAAACTGCGGCTATCCCGAAAATGAGATAAACGATACTGATCATATGCTCTTCCAGCCCCATAGTCGTTTGACTAAATGGAGTTAAATATGCATACAATACAGCATGTCCCGACATCATCATAAAGATGGTCAAATGCGCAAATAGAATTTTGTTGTTTTTGAGTGACTGGACTTGTGATTTAATGGAACTTACAGGTCTTGGAGGTACACGTTCCATAAAGAAGTGAACACCGAGCATACTGATGACAGTTAGAATCACAATCAATATAAAGGGGGCTCTCCAACCGAAGAGGTTTCCTAAGCTTAGGCCAATCGGTACGCCTAATACGAGGGAGGCACTTACTCCCATACTTACAACGCCAATTGCCCGACCACGATATTTTGGTTCGACAATATTGGCTGCTAAAACGATACAAAGAATGATTAAAATGGAGCCGCTGATTGCAGAGATGATTCTTCCCACAAATAGCACACTATAAACCGGGCTTATAGCCGCGATAATATTACCGACCAGAAAGACGGATAAGGAAATTAATGTCAAACGTTTCCTTTCCATTTTAGCAGTAAGGACGAGCAGGACCGGAGCGGCTATCCCAAATGTAAGGGAAAAGACAGTGATCAACATGCCGGCTAGTCCGAGGCTGACATTCAAATCTTCAGCAATGAGGTCTAATATTCCTCCAATAAGCAGTTCAACCATTCCGACAACAAAAGAGACGGTCATTAGAAAATATACACGTTTATTCATGGTGTGACACCTTTCTATTATGAGTACAATTACCATCTTACGTGGTATGGCTTAAAATCACAAGAACAAGCATGCCAGATAGGCTAAGTAAGTTGGGAAAACTAGGGAAATGAGCACAAAGAGGAAAAAACTCAGTTGTTTTGTTATAATTGAACTACCTCAATGTGCAAAGGGAGGACTTAGTGTTGAGCGCAAAAGCAAACTTGCAAAAAGAAGCAATGCATATGTTAAAGCTGACAAGCAGAACATTTTACATACCGATTAAACTGTTGAAACCGAAGCTGCAAAAAACAGTGGGTGCAGCTTATTTATGTATGCGGGCAATTGATGAAATTGAAGATCATGAAACGTTGGCTAAAGAGATTAAAACACAACTGTTGCGGGATACGAGTAAACTTTTACAGTCCAAGACAGGATTTGATCGGGAAGCATATGAAGCATTGACAAAACCATATGATGAGCTCCCTGAAGTGACTCACCGCCTTGCAGATTGGATTGAATTTTGTCCAGAAGACATTCGCGATAAAGTGTTGGAGTCAACAAGCGAAATGGCTGATGGAATGGCGAAATGGGTTGAGAAAGACTTTGATGTCCGAACGAAAGAAGAACTGGATGAGTATACGTACTATGTAGCAGGTCTTGTTGGTGTCATGTTATCCGATATTTGGAGATGGTATGATGGCACAGAAACTGACTACGACTTGGCGGTAGGCTATGGACGTGGATTACAAGCTGTCAACATGCTCCGTAATCAAGATGAGGACGCGGAGCGGGGAGTAGGCTTTTTGCCAGATGGTTGGACACGTGCCGATATGTTTGAATATGCTTGGGGAAATTTAGCCAAAGCAGACGAGTATATGAAGGATCTTAAAACAAGAAATATTGTTTTATTCTGTAAGATTCCTTTAGCCTTAGCGAAAAAGACACTCAAGGCGATGGATGAAGGGCATGAAAAAATGACTCGTGCAGAAGTAGAAGCAACGGTTAATGAGATTATAGATGAGAAAGCATAACAAAGCTGCCTGTCAAATTGGATAGGCAGCTTTTATATTTATTTTGCTTCCGATTGCAGATAGGATAAAGAAACTTTCAAATTCGCATTCTTTTCCCGGATACGATCGAGCAGTACCTTGTCTTTTGTTTCAATTTTTGTCCGAATCGCATAAGTGTATAGTATCATTGTTCCAAGGTTCGTAGTCTCCACTTGACGCAATTGATGGGAGAGTGTGAATTCGTCGAACACATCATCGAGCAGATTTTCATGATTTAAATTTTCAGGCACAGTCACTTTAAGGATTTGTGTATCTTTACCTTTTCCATAGTTGACTTTGTATAGAACATAAAATAGGATACTAGCAAAAAACGTCAAGATGATTGCTAATGTAAACTCATACAAACCGCATGTCATACCAACAGAAAGACCGAAGAATATATACGCAATATCTTTAGCATCCGTTACAGCACTACGGAATCGAATAAGTGAGAACACCGCAAATAAACCAAATGCCACTCCAGCATTACCACTGACTACATTCATAATGACCGAGACCACTACACTCATGATGATAATCGTATGTACAAAGTTTTGTGAGTACCGTTCTCCTGTGAAGGTGAGCTGGTAGACCAAAGTAATAATTATACTCAACACCGTAGAGAGTGTCATTGCCGCTAAACTTAGCATTAAGGTAGATTCCTCCCCATTCACTGAAAAAAATTGTTGAATTGCTTCCATTTTAAAATCCTCCTATACTTACTAATTCTTTATTTGTTCCAACTGGCGGGTGCATGTCATAGAGTAACTCCATGCTCGTGCAAAACTTTGAGGCACTCCGCTGTTCACAGTTCAATTCTTGCAGGATACGTGCGAGCCATAACGGAACACTATCGTCCACTTTCACCTCAAGAACGACTAAATTTGGATCAATGAACAGTTCACCGTATGATCCGTTTTCCAACTGTAAATCATGGTTTCTGCATCGCAAGTTAAAATCAAATGTCATTCTTAAGTTCGCGTCCTCCCGATGGTGAAGGGCATGTCGATCGTAACTGACGACCATTTCGGGCTTTAAATTATAGAGCTTCTTGAAATAATCAATTTCACGTAAAACTTGCTGGTTAGAGGTCTCGATATTGTTCAAGTCCTCATCCAATGCATGGATATAGCGGTATGCTTCCGACAATGGCAGCAGCATTCTGCGTTTGTTCACTACTTTTTTATGTTTTTGTTTTACTTCAAAAAATGCTGTGCTGTCTAAATTTGCATCGTTATATACTCGCAATCTGAGTTTTTGCCGATACATTAGTTTGTTTTTTGTTTCATAGTAGATTTTTTTATCCGTGCTTTCAAAATATAGACTAGTAACGGTGTATTTACCGTCTTCACCAAATTTATCCGGTCTCATAAATGGATAAATTTTTTCAATTAATGATTCGTATTGATTCATGGTGATTAAATATTTTTGTTCTTTTCTTCTAAAAATCTCAATAGCCATGACTCATCCTCCTTGCAAACTAATATTAGCCGGCCGGAGTAAGACCTCCATGTGAGAAAGATGAGAAATTGATTAGAAATCAATGAAGAAATATTAATTTAATGTAAATCCGAGATTAAAGTTATGTAAAAAAGGTGTATCTAGGCTTTGTACCTAAATACACCTTTGTTTGTCGATGTTCTTTAAAAGCACTGGAATGACTGGATTTGGTTAAGGTCGATTCCGAAGTATACCCAGCGATTACCTCTCCAGCGGTAGCCAGCGATGGAGTTTCTTCCGACGAAGACTGGATAGAACCAGAATTGATCTCTTCTTAGCCAAATATAAGTGAAACGGAATAAACAACGGCGGATTCCGCCTGGATCAATTGCAAAGGTTTGGAATTGCCTTTCCTGTGGTGTAAAGCTTGGTGGTGGAGAAGTTGGTGGTCCCCCTTGCTGTTGTCCAGGGAATCCTCCAGGCCCACCTGGTCCTCCAGGGAACCCTCCCGGTCCGCCAGGTCCTCCAGGAAATCCGCCTCCTCCAGGAAATCCCCCTCCGCCTGGGAATCCTCCGGGACCACCGGGGAATCCTGGTGGTCCAAATGGAGGTGGTCCTTGTTGTTGTCCTCCTCCAAAGAATTGACCTAAACCAGGGAAATTAAATAGTCTTTCCTCCTCATCCTGGTAATCATAAGGGTTATATGATTCATAGTTTTCATATGGATTATGTGGATAATGATTCATCACTTTTCTAGCCTCCTAAACTTCTTTTCTCTCCAATATATGGTGAAAACGTCTAGGTGGGATTAAATTGCCCAAGAATGGGCTATAGCTGAGATGTAAAATTAGTGTTGACTCTAACGTTACGTCATAGTTTATATTGAGATGGAAGGAGGGTTTTGGATGAAAATAAAAGAAGTTGCTGATCTAGTCGGAATCAGTGTGCGCACACTCCACCATTACGACGAAATTGGTTTACTCACGCCTGAGAAAACAACGGAAGCTGGTTATCGGATTTATTCGAAGGAGAATCTTGAGTTGCTTCAGCAAATCCTATTTTTTCGAGAACTTGGCTTTCCATTGAAAAAGATAAAAGAAATCATCCATGCTCCGACCTTCGATAAGGAAGAGGCTTTAAAGATGCATCGAAGCAGGTTGTTGAATAAGAAAGATCAGATTGATCAACTGATCAGTACGATTGATAAGACATTATTAACCATGAAAGGAGAGATGGATATGTCGGATAAAGAGAAGTTTTCCGGCTTTGATTTTAGCAATAACCCATACGAAGAGGAAGCGAGGCAGCGTTGGGGAGACAAAGCTCTAGATGATGCCAACGAAAAGCTAAAGAGCAAATCTACCGAGGAATTAAAAGAGTTTCAGGATAAATTCAATGATATATATCGTAAATTAGCTGAAATCCGTCATGAAGCTCCAGATTCAGACATTGCCCAAGCGAGGATTCATGATTGGTTTGTTTTTCTTAACGCTTTTGGAAATTATTCTAAAGAAGCGTTTAAGGGACTCGGCGAGATGTATGTTTACGATGAACGGTTCACCAAGAATATTGACCAATTTGGGGAAGGGCTGGCAGTGTTTATGCGCGATGCCATGGCTATTTATGCAGATCGTTTAGGCGAAGAGGAATAAACAATTCTGCCAGGTAGTTTATTAAAATTCTATTATTGCTTCATTGGACTCTTGTACGGAAATCAATCCGACTAGGGTCCATTTTTTATGATGAATAACTCTTAATTGGTACTTTTACTGTATGGAAATTTTGGTAAAATCAAGATATTTGCACAAAATACTTTATTAATTTTTAGGAAAGATGATATGATACAGAGAAATAAACTTAAGGAGGCTGACATAATGACTGTACAAACAACTTATAAAACTTCATTGCAACAGGATGTCAACATGCTTGGAAACATCTTAGGTGAGATACTTGTCCTCCATGGCGGTAAAGAGTTACTTGATAAGGTCGAAACCATTCGGAAAATGACGAAAAGTATTCGAACTGAGTTTGATAGAGTGACATACAACAAACTTAAAGAAGAAATCAGCAGCTTAAAGCCACCAATGAGAAAACAAGTGATCCGTGCTTTTTCTATTTATTTTCATTTAGTGAATGTCGCTGAACAAAATCACCGTATCCGACGCAGGCGCCAATACTTGCTGGAAGAAGGTACAAGTCAGCCGTTCTCACTGGAACAAACGGTCCGTAAAGTGAAAAGTTATTCACTTAATGATGAAGAAATCCAGAATGTATTAAATGATTTATCCATTGAGCTGATTATGACAGCGCACCCGACAGAAGCAACGAAACGAACTGTTCTGGAAACGCAGAAGCGGATATCAGAGAACCTTCGTAAATTGGATAATCCACTAATAACGAAAAGAGAGAGGGCAGCGGTAAAGGATAGCTTGTTCAATGAAGTGATCACATTATGGCATACCGATGAACTCAGACATAGAAAACCTGAGGTATTGGATGAAGTGAAAAACGGACTTTATTACTTTAATCAAGTCTTATTCGATACATTGCCTGATGTTTTCTGGGAATTGGAAATGCAACTTCAAGAACAAATCTCGGAAAAGGAATGGCAAGTGCCGAACTTCATCCGTTTTGGATCTTGGATTGGAGGTGACAGGGATGGGAATCCGAATGTCACACCAGAAATCACGTGGACAACATTAGAAATGCAGCAAAAGCTAATCTTGAAAAAGTATGAAGCTTCCCTTATTGAATTGATGAAAAGGTTTAGCCAATCTACTGAACGTCAATCTATTAATCAAGAATTAATAGATAAGGTGGAAAAAGAGGAAGAACTTTACTTAAAAGATTCGGAAAAGTGGCGCATAAAATCTGAAATATACAGACGGAAATTTGCAGTGATCTTGAAACGTTTGCGTGAAAAGGGAAAATCATCCCATGGTTATCAGTATGCAGAAGAATTGGCTGCTGATTTGAAAGAAATTCAAACAAATGCAGAGAAAAACTTACCGGAAAATAAAAAGCTTAAATCGATTCGAAAATTAATCCGACAAGTGGAGCTATTCGGTTTCCACCTGGCAACACTTGATATAAGAAATCATAGTGGGGAACATGAAGCAGCGATCACTGAGATTTTGAAAACGGTGCATCTCGCAGATGATTATTCAGCTCTTCCAGAATCTGAAAAACAAAAATTATTATTCGACATTCTGGCAAATCCAAGACCATTATTGCTTACAGATGATCGATATACCGAAGCGACTCAAGAAATGTTGAGCGTTTTCCGGTTGATTAAGCGAGCACATGAGGAGTTTGGAAAACGAGCCATCGAAGTTTATATCATCAGTATGACAGAAGCTCCGAGTGATTTGTTGGAAGTCCTTGTTCTTGCTAAAGAGACAGGACTATACCGGATTAATCAAGATGGATCAGTTGAAAGTGATCTGAATGTTGCACCGCTGCTCGAAACGATTGACGATTTAAAAGCAGGTCCTGAAATTATGAAGACATTATTTGAAACAGATATTTATCGTAACCAGCTGCGGGCACGTAATGATCACCAAGAAATCATGCTTGGCTATTCCGATGGAAGTAAAGATGGCGGTACATTGAGTGCAAACTGGGAGCTATTCAAAGCGCAGAAAGATATTCATCGGATGGCGAGGGAATATAATATTCGATTGAAATACTTCCATGGAAGAGGGGGATCCTTGGGACGTGGAGGCGGTTCATTGCACACAAGTATTCTTTCGCAACCAGTAGAGACACTTGGAGATGGTGTGAAAATTACGGAGCAGGGAGAAGTGCTTTCGTCCCGATATTTATTAGAAGATATCGCCTATCGAAACTTGGAGCAGGCTGCTTCCGCATTATTTGAATCAAGTGCCCGAGTCGCCAGTGCTCCTGACCGAATGCAGTTGCGGAAAGAAGAATGGGAAAGAGCAATGGAAGTCATGTCCGAGAAATCATTGGAAAAATACCAGTCACTCGTTTTCGGAGACCCAGACTTTCTGACGTATTTCAACGAGGCAACTCCTTTAACAGAATTGGATGCGTTAAACATCGGTTCTCGTCCAATGAGCAGAAAGAACAGCAAGCGTTTTGAGAACCTACGTGCAATTCCATGGGTGTTTGCTTGGACACAGTCGAGACACTTGCTGCCGGCATGGTATGCGGCAGGTACAGGATTACAAGCATTCATCGAGCAGGACGATCGTAATGTGGAAATCTTGCAGACTATGTATAACGAGTGGTCATTCTTCCATGCAACAATTAATAACCTGCAAAAGGCACTATTGACAGCAGATATGGGAAGTGCAAAAGAATACTTGGACTTGGTGGAAGATCCAGAAATAGCAGAGAGGATCTTTAATAATATTCTCGACGAATATAAACGAACAAAAGCGGCATTATTGCAGATTACAGGCAATGAAGCATTACTTAGCCATTCACCGAATATCCGCGAATCTATTCATTTGCGGAATCCATATGTTGATCCACTCAATATCATGCAAGTGGACTTGATTAAAAAACTAAGAGATACAACAAACCCTTCAGTAGAATTGGAGATTGATGTATTGCTGACAATCAATGGAGTTGCAGCAGGCTTAGTTAATACAGGCTGATTATAAAAAGAGCGAACTCGTTTCGCTCTTTTTTTCTGTATATAGAATTACCTTCTAAATCGAACGTGAGGGCTTCTTAAGTGCTGTATGTTGCTAAAATTACAGTCTAATCGTACGCGAGAGGTTCTTACGTGCTGCAAGTACATAAAACACCTTTCCTAATCGGACATGAGAGGTTCTAACGTGTTACGAGCACATAAAAAACTTACCTAATCAAACGTGAGAGCTTCTTGCGTGCTACGAGTGCATAAAATACCTTTCCTAATCGGACGTGAGAGGCTCTAACGTTCTACGAGTGCATAAAACACCTTCCCTAATCGAACGTGAGAGGTTCTCACGTGCTACGAGCACATAAAAAACTTACCTAATCAAACGTGAGAGGTTCTAGCGTGCTACGAGTGCATAAAACACTCTTCCTAATCGAACGTGAGAGGCTCTAACGTGCTACGAGTGCAGTCAAGTCCATAATTCTGTGTAAAAGCATATTTTCGACCAGTAGTAATATTATTTGAAACCATAGTGTGAGAGCAGCCACAGCTTTGCTACTTGCCATTGACTGTAGTGCCCGATTCTTAGTATTTGCTGGAAGGGGTCGGGGCCCCACCGGCAAATGCTTAGAATCGGTTTATCCGTGTTACAATTTCGTGTAG
>NZ_JBHUDE010000027.1:0-671 GCF_042678205.1 Oceanobacillus luteolus | reverse complement strand
GACGTTTACCAATGTCCGTTGTGAAAGAAGAACAATATGTGGCGCTTCAACAATTGACAAGGGCGCGCTATCAAATTATTCGTCAAATCACACAGGAGAAACAACGTTTCCTTCAGTATCTAAGTTATAAATGTAATACATTCACGGAAGAAGTAGAGTCTTCTGTGTTTGGCAAAGCGATGATGGACCTTTTCCTTGAAAACTATAGTCTGGATGAATTATCGAGTATGCCTTTAGAAGACTTGGCTGACTATCTTCGGAAGCAAGGCAGAAATAGATTCCCTGATGCGGAATATGTCGCCAAATCAATCCAAAAGGCCGTTCGCTCTTCCTATCGTTTAGACAAAGTGATGGAAGACTCCATCGATACGATACTAGGCACTTCAATCACATTGATCCGAACGTTTGAAAGGCAAATCAAGGAATTGGATAAATCCATTGAGCGAATCATGAAAGGATTGCCACAAACGCTGCAGTCAATCCCTGGCATAGGACCAGTGTTAGCTGCCGGTATTCAAGCCGAAATTGGGCAGATTGAACGCTTCGAAGACGAAACAAAGATCGCAAAGTATGCAGGTCTTTATTGGCGAAAGCACCAATCTGGTCGCTTTACGGCAGATGATACATCGTTATCGCGTAATGGAAATCAATACCTCCGTTATTACCTAGTT
>NZ_JBHUDE010000026.1:0-9695 GCF_042678205.1 Oceanobacillus luteolus | reverse complement strand
AGGAATATCCCAGAGCGTCCAAGTCATTTGACATATCAACAGGGTGAATTACAAGGAAATAATAGGCGGAAAATGTAGGCCTAAACATAATATACGAGGGGGAGTGGGGATGAAAAAGTTCTTTGCGATGCTTTCTATTATTTTTTTCTCCATAACTTTAATCATGATGATGTCGCTTTATCAAGCGAAGACCGTTGCTTTTGTTGATTATTTATTTGATATTAGTGTATTTACCCCTATCTTTTTTAATGTTTTAGGTATTGTAAGCGCTTGTTTTAGTCCAAAAGGAACAACCAGAAAAACTTTAATTTTTATCAATGGTTTAATGATGATTTACTTTGCAATTTTTATTTGGATTGGAATATATGGATTTCAGGAACCGTGAGTTGGAGGGATTGAATGAGCTGTATAGAAGTGGAATATCTTGAAATTATAAAGAAACAATTTAAACACTTTAAAGAACGTGCAGAAGAAGGAATACAGCAATTGTCTGAAGATGAACTGCATTGGAAGCTGAATGAAGAGTCAAACAGCATTGCGATCATAATAAAGCATTTAAGTGGAAATATGCACTCCCGATGGGTGGATTTTTTAACAACGGATGGAGAAAAAACTTATAGAAATAGGGACTTGGAATTTGTTGAGGGCAATGAATCACGGGAAAGTTTAATGAAAATTTGGCAGGAAGGCTGGGATTTATTATTTCATACCATTGAAAACCTGCAATCTGAAGATCTACACAAAACGGTAACCTTGAGGGGGAAATCCATAAGTATTCTTCAAGCGATTCAAACGGAAATCGCTCATATCAGTTATCACTTAGGACAAATCCTTTATATTGGAAAGCAAATAAAGGGGAAGGATTGGTCGATATTAAGTATTCCAAGAGGTGATACATAAAAAATGGTATATGATTGGAACACCTGCCCTAAAGATGTGAAAGATTATATCATGGATCTAAAAGAAGGAATAAAGAACGTTGTAGGTCGTGATTTCGTAGGATTTTATATACACGGTTCTTTAGCGATGGGAGGATTTAATCCGAGAAGCAGTGATATAGATGTTTTGGTGGTAGTTAATAACTCAATGGAAGTTGAGAAAAAGAAGATATTAGCTCAGTTGTTTCTCCAATATTCCAACTCTCCCTATCCCTTAGAAATAAGTTTTTTAAACAGAGTAGATCTATTGGATTGGAGACATCCCTGTCCATTTGAATTACATTATAGTGAAGCTTGGAGAAAGAGATTTGAAAATGATCTGTCCAACGGATCTAATCTATGTATCAATGAAAACAAGAATACAGATATAGATTTGGCCGCCCACATAACTATTACTCATCATAGAGGTCTTTGTATAGAGGGGGAACCGATCGACAAGGTATTTCCACCAATCCCAAAAGCTCATTATATTTCATCCATAGTAGCTGACTACCGGGATTGTTTGAAAAATATTACAGAAGACCCCATATATTGTTCCTTAAATATCATTAGAGTGTATTGGTATCTAAGTGAAGGGGTTATTTCTTCGAAGTTGGAAGCGGGAAATTGGGGAAAGGGAAAGTTACAGGAAAGATTAAGAAGTACGGTAAGTAAAGCAGTTGATAACTATACGGGACAGGAAAATCATGACTTTAATGAGGAAGAGCTTGTATCGCTAAGGAATTATCTATTAGAGAGAGTGGAAGAGATATTGAATTAAGGCGTGGTTTCTAAACACTTTTTAAAAAATATATAAAGGAGCTGGAGGGGGAGACGATGAGTGTATTGGAAGCTAGAAATATTGTCAAAGTATACGGAAAAGCAGAAGCGGAAGGAGCTACGACTGCATTAAATGGAATTCAACTATCGGTAACAAAAGGGGAATTCCTTGCGATTATGGGGCCATCAGGTAGCGGCAAAACGACTTTACTCAACATCTTAAGTGGAATTGATAAACCTACATCTGGAGAGGTTCTGTTGGGAGGTGTGATGCTTCATGATATGGACGCGAACAGTTTGGCTCAATTTCGCCGTAAGCAGTTAGGGTTTGTATTTCAGGATTTTAACTTATTGGATAGTCTAACGGTAAAAGAAAATATCATGCTGCCAATGATATTGGAAAAGAAAAGCGTATCGGAAATGGAAGAGAAAGTCCAGGAGCTTGCGGGCCTTTTTGAGATCGAAGACATCCTACATAAATATCCATATCATATTTCGGGTGGACAACAGCAACGGACTGCTGTTAGTCGGGCATTGGTAAATGATCCTCAGATAATATACGCGGACGAACCTACAGGGAATCTGGATTCGAAATCCTCGACAACAATTATGGAGTGTTTGGAAAAAGTGGTAAAGGAACTGTCAACAACTGTTCTTCTTGTAACCCATGATGTTTTTGCTGCTAGTTATTGCCAACGAATCGTTTTTATTAGAGACGGGGCAATCCATTCAAGCTTGGAGAAGAAATCAGAGCGAACTAAATTTCTGGATGAAGTCATGGAACATCTTACGTTATTGGGAGGCAACTGACATGACCTTCCAGAAAATCGTCTGGAAAATGGCGAAGTATCATTATAAGAAGTATCTTTTTTACTTTTTATGTAATAGCGCGGCAGTCTTATTCATCTTTGTTTTTATGACGCTGTATCTGAATGAATACATTGTTTCAGTGAAACAGATTGAAGGATTAGTGTATGTGTTGTCGATTCCCGGTGCCGCACTGATCATGTTTACTATTTTTTTCATCAGCTATGCTCATCAGATTTTTATGAAGAAAAGGCGGAGTGAGTTCGGGCTTTTTATGACATTGGGCATGACGAATCGTGATATTGCTAAATTGCTACTATTAGAAAATAGTGTCATTGGGTTAGTCGCTCTTATAGTGGGACTGGGATCAGGTGTCATTATCTCTAGGCTCATTTTCTGGCTGTTATTGAAAAGTGTCGATATCACAGATTTTGCTTTTCAACTAAACGTTAACATGTTCACTTACACGGTTGGTGCTTTTTTTATTGTTTTTATCATTTCTATCGGACAATCACTTTATATGACGATGAGTAGAAATATCATTGATAACGTAAAGACAGAAAAAATTACGGAGAACACGGCACATAAACATCCAGCTATCGGAGGAATTGGTGTCGCAATAGTCGTTGGATCGATTGTAGGACTATATGTCACATATACGGACTCCGATGGAGGAGAGTATCTGTTGCTCTGGGCGCTTGGTACGTTTCTTGGTCTTTATATCGCATTGAATCAACTAACTTCTTTTCTGATTGGTCTGATTAAAAAGAATAAACATTTTTATTATCGGAAGCTGCTTTATTTAACAAGCTTGGATTATAAATATAAACAGTTCACAACAATCATGACGATTGTAACGATTATGATTATGGTGACCCTGCTTTATAGTACAATAGTATATCATCTCTATAAAGAAACGGAAAAAGAAGTGGTCGAGCAGAATCCTTATGATATCGGCTATATTTCAACGGATAGTAAAAATAATTTATCAGCAGAAGAGCTAGATAGAATTTTCGCAGAATATGGGAATCCAATACGGGAACATCTTACTTTTCCGATTTATTTTCATTTTCAAGAGGATTATGATGGTTACACTTATCAACTCGCACTCATGCCTCTTAGTGTATTTAATGAATTTTCGGACAACCCATATTTAGTGCAACCTAACGAGCTGATCTATCATTTAAATCATGAAGTGACAGGTGAGATTGAAAGTCTTTATTACAGAAATGACTTACGATTCTCAAGTAATGGGGAAGAGGTAATATATGAAACTACCCAAGTCATCGCGGAGAAGCACTTTAATTATTTAGGTGATTTATTTATTCTTCATGATGCGGATTTGGCGGACTATAAAGAAAATATCAATGGAATGGATGCGACTCTTCACCTTATCCATGTGGAGAACTGGCAAGAATCGGAAGCAGCAGTCCTGGCATTGGAGCACGCATTTCATGATTATAACGCGAAGACGCCTTTGTTGGATGTCGATCATGTACCACTGGAAGAAGAACTATTTTACATTGATTCTCGGGTGGATGGTTATGAAAGTACAATGAACGCAAATGGTATATCCTTTTTTGTGACGATATTTTTTAGCATTCTATTCTTTATCGGTTCGTTTCTCCTGTTATATATTCAATTATTTTCTGAAGTGGATAAGGAAGAACAGAGAATCCAAAAGCTGTATCGCATTGGAATTACGAGTAAAGAAGTTAGAAAATTAATTTCCCAGGAAATTACGACACTATTTATGCTGCCGACATTACTTGGCTTGATTATTGCTTTGCTTTACATCATCGCAATGGCACAAGATATAGGAGGGATAGTTGAAAACCCGTTGATGTTAGTGCGCTTTTTCATGCTTGCGGGAATTTACTTTGTCATCCTCACTGTGTTCATGAATTTTGCTAGGAAGAAGATGTTTAGGGATCTTGTTGATTTTAAGTAAGTTTAAGGAGGTGTTTCTATATGAAGTTAGATGAATTTACAATTGGAGATATGTTCGAGACGAAACCTTACACGGTAACAAAAGAGGATATTATGAGGTTTGCAACTGAATTTGATCCTCAATACATGCATTTGGATGAGGAGAAAGCAGAACAAGGAAGATTTAATGGGATCATTGCTTCGGGTATGCATACATTGGCGATATCATTCAAGTTATGGGTCGAAGAAGGGAAATACGGGGAGGATGTTATTGCAGGAACTGGGATGAATAATATTAAATTTATCAAACCAGTTTATCCTGGTGATGAATTACTTACGATCATTCAAGTTATTGGCAAAAAAACCGTGAACAAGGAAACGGGCCTCCTAACAGTATTGTTTTCTACTTTCAATGATAATAAGGAGAAAGTGTTAGAAGGAGAACTATCTGCATTAATTAAGAGATAGGGGATAAAAGGGAATATAGAGGGCCTTTTCCCAACTTGGAGATGGCCCCTCATTAATAAGTGGAATAGTTTGAATCTATCCTAATTATTTTTTTCGATATCATCTATTTCTCTATCGATAAGGAATAGGGAAATGCTGAATGCTTCTATTCTTCTCTTAGCAAGGGTGATTTGTGATTTATAACGATCTGGATTTTCTTTAGCTTTGAATGTTTTTACTGTTTCTTTTAGTTTATGTAGGGTGGATTCAATTTGCCGTTTTGCTTCTTTTAACTGAGATACTTGATAATCCATGTTCTTCTCTCCTTATTATTTCAGTGACTGGCATTCATTATTATATAGAATGCTGAATAGTTATCAATAAGCTTGTGCTATGTTATCCTTCTTTTAAACAAGTTGCAGAAGTATCTGAACAGAAATGCACTACATGGCTTTTGTAACAAAAAAATACGAATGATATGGTGGAAAAACAATTGAGAAGTATACGAAGTTGGCTTGCGGAACGTTTACTCAGTAGGCTCAGTAATAAAAAAATCTATAGCGATGAAAAACTTTTCCGTAAGCATTTCAGAGCGAAGCAAACGGAGAGAGATTATGTATTACCTCGTTTTCTGATGAAAAGGTATCGTATTGCAAAACAGCAATTTCAAGGAATGGATTGCTATATCTTTAATCATAAAAAATCATCCTCAACAAAAACGATTCTTTACCTGCACGGCGGAGCATATGTGAATCCTCCATTGGTATTCCACTGGATGTTTCTCGGAAAAATAGCAAAGAAAACAGGGGCTGCCATCTATGTACCAATCTATCCTAAGGCGCCAAATCATCAGTATCAAGATTCTTTCAGCAAGGTTCTTCCATTATATAAGGAATTGTTGGCTGCTAAGACGAACAACGATATCATCCTTATGGGAGATTCTGCTGGAGGAGGATTTGCATTAGCTCTAGCTCAACTTCTTTTAGAGAAAAAACTGTCACAGCCTCAACAGATTATTTTACTGTCTCCTTGGCTTGATATGACACTGAGTCATCCGGAGATTAAACAGTATGAAAAGATAGATCCGATGTTAGGGGTCCATGGGTTAATCCAAATTGGAAAGGTGTATGCAAGTGATACGGATACGAGCCACTATTTACTAAGTCCTATCAATGGTAATCTAAGAGGCTTGGGAGAACTCACTCTATTCATCGGTACGCACGAATTACTCCTTCCCGATGCCAGGAAATTAAAGAGTCTCACTGACTCACAAGGAATCAAAATGAATTATTTTGAATACCCGAAGATGAATCATGTCTTTCCGCTTTATCCTATTCCTGAAGCGAAAGAAGCTGTTAAGAAAATAGTGGACATGTTAAATGATGGTTAAAGTAAAAGAGAGTCAGCATCTTTAAAAATCGGAGGTCTTAAGATGGGAAAAGTTTTTAGATTTGAATACCAAGTACCAAATCCTCAAGAAGCGATCGAGTTTTATTCAAACACATTCGGGTGGAAATTTGAAAAGAATCCAGGTCCGCAAGATTATTGGTTCATTATTACCGGTGAAGGCAGCATTGATGGTGGTTTAATGAAATCTCCTGATGGTGCAACGCGGACTACAAACTCTATGAAGGTCCCTTCTATTGACGAACATTTAAAGATAGTTACTGAGAATGGTGGACAAGTAGTCGTCCCGAAAACAGAAGTTCCAAACATGGGATACTTCGCTTATTGCTTGGATAATCAAGGATTACTTTTTGGATTATCAGAAGTTAAAGGCAAGTAGAAAATAAATAAATCATAAAAGACTCCATTTTGAATTCTATTCAAAATGGAGTCTTTATCTGTTATTGGACATCTTTGTTGAGAGATGTCTATGAAAATTTTTATTTAAAGTTTAGTTTCAAGGAACTTCCCACAAAATTGTTATTCAATAGTTTGGATTTCATTTTCAATTCATGTATCTAGAGACGTTTAACGTATTTCTAGATAATGTTGCAGAGCTCTTGGTGGAATGTAATGGATGGGCAATGGTCTCAATGAAACAGTAATATCATCTGGCATCGTAAAGTCACGCTGTGCTTGTTTCAGAGAGTTGTACATCGCTTTACCACCAACTGAATTTGCAGAGTGGATTGTAATACGATTGGCGAATAACTTTTCCTTAATCATTATTTGAACAAGCATCAAACCATTTCTAGTTTTACTTAATAAATCATGGTCCAATGAGAGATGTTCAATTCGGAAGTCTCTTAAAAGATCGATACATTCGTCAATCGTCTCGGCTAATACATAGCCAGCAGGTGCTTCTCGAAAATCATCCAAGAAAACACTGATTTTATTCATTTCTTTGCTCCTTCCCATATAGGGGAGTGACTAAGAAAAGTCTGGTATTCCCTAGGTATTCATTCTAACATAATAGGGTTCTATGTTAAAGAGAGCAAGACAGCAACCGGGCAGAATAGTAGGAAATGCAAGATGATTGGGAAGGATTGGTACTTTTTTTGTTGAATAATATTAAAGAGACAGATGGGAGTATAGAATATGGAATCCAAGCTGATTATTATAAGTATCTGAGGACAAAGAAATAATAGACAACACTTTGGAAAGTCAGCATACGTTTTAAAAGGATGACAAAAATGATTAATGGGATGTGTTGGGATGAATAACTCGAAGCAAGCTATTTTAGAAATTGCCGTTAGACATGGGATGGATTTACAACAGGAGTCGTTGGAGTTTGATGAATCTGGTCTCGATTTTCAAGTTGTATTTGCAACTGACCAGCAAGGGAAGGAGTGGGTGCTCCGACTACCTAGACGTGAGGATGTGATGCCAAGAACCGAGGTAGAGAAAAAGGTTTTGGATGTGGTGAATGAACATGTCACTGTCTTTGAAGCTCCGAACTGGACCATTTATACCAATGAATTGATTGCCTATGAAAAGTTAACTGGAGTTCCAGCTGGTACCATTAATCATGATATTCAAAATTATGTTTGGAAGCTTGATATTCATCATGTCCCGGATTGCTTTTACGGAACACTTGGAAAAGCACTTGTCGCTTTACACCAAGTCCCCATTGAAAAAGCAAGGGAAGCCGGCTTAACGGTTCATGAAGCTCACGAATTAAGGCAAACTATGAAACAGCGAATGAATGCTGTGAAAGAAAAAATAGGTGTTGGTGATTCCCTCTGGAACCGCTGGCAAACGTGGATAGAAAATGATGCAATGTGGCCGGAGAAAACAGGACTCATTCACGGAGATGTGCATGCAGGGCATATTTTGATTGATGAGTCTAGCAATGTAACTGGTTTAATAGATTGGACGGAAGCAAAGGTATCGGATCTATCGAATGATTTCGTTGTACTTTATAAAACATTTGGAGATGAAGGTCTCGAACTTTTGATCAATGCTTATAAAGAAGCTGGTGGATATGTATGGGAGAACATGAAGGAACATGTGAAAGAACTAAGTGCAACATATCCAGTTTCGATTGCAGAATTTGCGATGATATCTGGAAGTGAGGAGTACATGCAGATGGCAAAGCAGGCATTGGAAGTAGCTGAATCGTAATACGCATGTTGGATTACTTAACATGCATGCCTGAAAGGGGGAGAGCGAAATGTCCGCTGGTAAAAACGAAGAAATGTTGACAGGAGGAAATATGTCCAACGTCTTTCGAGTACAAGATACAGTGAGAAGAGATTTAAAAGAAAACAGTAACAGGATTCATCGATTATTAAATCACTTGGAAAAGAAAGGTTACCCTTATGCACCGAAGTTTTTAGGGATGGATGAAAAAGGCAGAGAGGTACTATCTTTTATTGAAGGTGAAGCTGGTAATTACCCTTTAAAAACTTATATGTGGTCGGATGATGCGCTAATTGAGATAGCGAAGATGCTTCGGCTTTACCATGAAGCAGTGAGCGATTTTCCAATCGAAGAAAGTTGGCAACCGCTTGATCTTACACCGCAACCATTGGAATTGGTTTGCCATAATGACTTTGCCGTCTATAACATTATTTTTCATCATCAAAAACCAGCAGGAATTATTGATTTTGATGTAGCTGCTCCCGGCCCAAGGCTTTGGGATATCGCCTATACGGTTTACACTTGTGTTCCGCTAAGCAGATTGTATTATTCGGAAGCAGGTGAAGCAATTGATTACAATTCTCTCCAGCATGCCAGCCGTATCAAAGAGAGACTGAAATTATTCTTTGAAACGTACGGTGAAGATTTAGCTGAAGATTTTTTAAATATGGTGCTGCTCCGATTGGAAGGCTTATGTATGTTGATCAGAAGGAAGGCTGCGGAAGGAGATATGGCTTTTCAAAAAATGATAGATGAAGGTCATCTCGAACACTATCAAAAGGATATTGCATTTATTCAGAGATATGGAAAAGAGTGGATTTAGTTAAAGGTCTTTTCTTGCGTTCTATAGTGGTGTAGTATTCGTCCTCTCTCACACGTGAGATGTTTTTGCGTTTGATTGTAGTGAAGTATTTGCCATTTCGTCGTACGTGAGCTGTTTTTGCGTTTGATTGTAGTGAAGTATTTGCCATTTCGTCGTACGTGAGCTGTTTTTGCGTTTGATTGTAGTGAAGTATTTGCCATCTCGTCGTACGTGAGCTGTTTTTGCGTTTGATTGTAGTGAAGTATTTGCCATCTCGTCGCACGTGAGCTGCTCTTACGTTTGATTGTAGTGTAGTATTTGACTTCTCGTCGCACGTGAGATGTTGTTACATTTGATTGTAGTGAAGTATTTGTCTTCTCGTCGCACGTGAGCTGCTCTTGCGTTTGATTGTAGTGAAGTATTTG
>NZ_JBHUDE010000025.1:0-1495 GCF_042678205.1 Oceanobacillus luteolus | reverse complement strand
GAGTTTCCTCCGGAGTGTATCCTGAGTACGGCGGAACACGTGAAATTCCGTCGGAATCCGGGAGGACCATCTCCCAAGGCTAAATACTACCTAGTGACCGATAGTGAACCAGTACCGTGAGGGAAAGGTGAAAAGCACCCCGGGAGGGGAGTGAAATAGAACCTGAAACCGTGTGCCTACAAGTAGTCGGAGCGCTTTTATGCGTGACGGCGTACCTTTTGTAGAATGGACCGGCGAGTTACGATTACATGCAAGGTTAAGTGGAAGACACGGAGCCGCAGCGAAAGCGAGTCTGAATAGGGCGAATGAGTATGTGGTCGTAGACCCGAAACCGTGTGATCTACCCATGTCCAGGGTGAAGGTCGGGTAACACCGACTGGAGGCCCGAACCCACGTATGTTGAAAAATGCGGGGATGAGGTGTGGGTAGGGGTGAAATGCCAATCGAACACGGAGATAGCTGGTTCTCTCCGAAATAGCTTTAGGGCTAGCCTCAAAAAGAGAGTACTGGAGGTAGAGCACTGATTGGACTAGGGGCCCTCATCGGGTTACCGAATTCAGTCAAACTCCGAATGCCAGATACTTATTTTTGGGAGTCAGACTGTGGGTGATAAGATTCATAGTCGAGAGGGAAACAGCCCAGACCGCCAGCTAAGGTCCCAAAGTATACGTTAAGTGGAAAAGGATGTGGAGTTGCCCAGACAACCAGGATGTTGGCTTAGAAGCAGCCACCATTTAAAGAGTGCGTAATAGCTCACTGGTCGAGTGACTCTGCGCCGAAAATGTACCGGGGCTAAACGTATCACCGAAGCTGCGGATTGTTCTTACGAACAATGGTAGGAGAGCGTTCTAAGTGCTGCGAAGTCAGACCGTGAGGACTGGTGGAGCGCTTAGAAGTGAGAATGCCGGTATGAGTAGCGAAAAAAGAGTGAGAATCTCTTTCACCGAATGCCTAAGGTTTCCTGAGGAAGGCTCGTCCTCTCAGGGTTAGTCGGGACCTAAGCCGAGGCCGAAAGGCGTAGGCGATGGACAACAGGTTGATATTCCTGTACCACCTCATGATCGTTATGAGCGATGGGGGAACGCAGAAGGATAAGGAATGCGCACGGATGGAAGTGTGCGCCCAAGCAGTGAGAAAGTCAGATAGGCAAATCCGTCTGGCAATTTCAAGCTGTGATGGGGAGGGAAAATTAGTACCGAAGTTCCTGATTTCACGCTGCCAAGAAAAGCCTCTAGCCAGATCATTGGTGCCCGTACCGCAAACCGACACAGGTAGGCGAGGAGAGAATCCTAAGGTGAGCGGGAGAACTCTCGTTAAGGAACTCGGCAAAATGACCCCGTAACTTCGGGAGAAGGGGTGCTTCTTTTAGAAGAAGCCGCAGTGAATAGGCCCAAGCGACTGTTTAGCAAAAACACAGGTCTCTGCGAAGCCGAAAGGCGAAGTATAGGGGCTGACACCTGCCCGGTGCTGGAAGGTTAAGGGGAAGAGTTAGCCG
>NZ_JBHUDE010000024.1:0-4317 GCF_042678205.1 Oceanobacillus luteolus | reverse complement strand
AAAAAAATGAATGGAGCCACCTTTAGTTGGGTATTTACTTTTTTGGCTCTAATAGAAAAAAGATTAAAACTGAAAATTCTGGCATTATTTATGCAACGCTAGTGAAGTTATTCATATCAGACATTTTGAAAAAACCTTTAAATGTGAAGTTTGCTGATCCAGTTATCACCGAATGTTTATCAAAGATGTATAGTTTTGTATGCAAATCTTGCAGTGCATATAAATTGGCACCTGTCGCTTCACCAGCTGCACGTGCTTCCTTACGCCACTTGTACAAGGTCACTTCTGTGATGCCTTCTTCTTTGGCAATTTGCTTCACTGCTTCACTGCTTCACTGCTTCATTGCTTGGTGGCATCATGCGTTTCACAATAGCTTCTTTTTGTTCCTTCGAATAGCGTACTCTATTTCCTGTCATATCGATTGACCTCCGTGTTAGTTACTTAAGTATAACACTAAAGTATCCTACGACATTTATCCTAACAGAGGGGGTTCCGCATTTCTCTTTTTTAAACTTGCTTTATACCATTCATCATGTTAGGCTAACAATTGACCGTTATAGTATTATAGTCATTATGAGGAGAATTTGTTAATGATTCAGGATAAAAAGTTGAACATTATTAATGCCGCGATGAAATCTTTTAGCCATTTTGGTTACAAGGCAACGACGATGGACCAAATAGCAAAGATAGCACAAGTAGGAAAAGGAACAATTTATACGTATTTTTCTTCCAAAGAGGATGTACTAAATGAAATTATTAAATTATATGTTATTGAGATGAGACAAGTCGCCAGAGGTGCGATTATACAGGAAGATCCGTTTGTTAAAAATTTCAACGCAGCCTTGCATGCGATAACTAAATTCCAGGAAGAGCATGAGTTAATGATTAAGCTTTCCCAAGAAGTAAAGGATATGGGGACCCCTGAAGTAATTGAAGTGCTGCAAGAGGTCGAAGATGAAATCTGTGAATTTATCGAAATGAAAATCACAGCAGCAATTCAGCGGGGAGAACTGCAAAAGTGTGATCCTAAAATGACAGCATTTCTAATGTTCAAAATGTATATAAACCTGGTGAATGATTGGAAAGAACGGCACCAAGCACTGGATCAAGATGAAATTACAGGTTTCATTAAGATGTATTTTATAGAGGGAATAGGTAATAAAAAATAAATTATCTATATACTAGTACATACACAAATAAGTTAAACGCATATTTAGTTAGGAGTAGCGTGTTGCTAAATGAAGTTTAACTTCATTTTTTATTTTAAGTTGACCGGAAAACGATTCTAGTCAATAGTTACTTTATAATATTGGAGGAAGTTATGAAAAACGTTTGGAATATCTTTAAGCAAGATCTAAGGAATATAAAGCGAGTTCCTTTTATCGGTCTTCTGCTAATCGCACTCACTATTTTACCTGCATTATATGCATGGTTTAATCTAGGTTCTACATGGGATCCTTATGCAAATACAAAGAGTATACAAATTGCTGTTGTAAATGAAGATGTAGGGGTAGAAATAGAAGGGGAACTAATAAATATAGGGGAGGAAATTGTTGAAAACCTCAAAGATAATGACGATTTTGGTTGGCAATTTCTTTCCAAACAAGAAGCAGAGGATGAAGTAGAGCTTGGAAATATATATGCTGCCATTTATATCGAGGAAGCTTTTTCGCAGGACTTGGTCCAGATTCTAGATGGAGAACCGAAGCAGGCGGAAGTATTGTATCAAGTGAATGAGAAAATCAATGCAATTGCTCCTAAAATGACATCAGCTGGAGCTTCAGCAATCGTTACGGGAATGAATAATCAGTTCATCGAAGAAACATCAAAAGCCCTTTTTGAACAATTTGACAAGCTCGGCATTCGAATGGAAGAAGGACTTCCGACCATGCGGAGACTAAAGCATATCATCGGTGAGCTTGAGGAGCGTTTCCCAGAGATTAATCAATTCGCGGAACGATTAATTGGTGTCGAGGAAGACTGGGATGAGATTGATGATAGTGTTGAACAATTTTTAGCAATAGGGGGCTATTTTCCAGAAATTCATCAGGGTGCCAATTTAATCTATGACTTGGAGAAGAAGTTTCCAGAAATTAATCAGTTAGGTGCGAAGATGATTAAGCTAGAGGAATCCATTCCAGAAATGGAAGTAGCTATTAAAGATATAAGCGCGATTGGCAATCGTTTTTTTGAAGTGACGGAGCAGTTGGAAGAAGCCTACGAGAAAACGAAAAGAGCGGAAGAGATTATTGGCCGTATGCAGGAAGCAATCCCAGCATTAGCTGAAAAAAAGGAAACAGCAGAAGAATATATTGAGGCGTTACAAACATTTATTGATGAAGCTTCTGAGTCTGCAGTTACAATAGATGAAATCATTAAACAACAACTTCAATTTATAAATAGAGCAGCTCAGATGACCAATCAAGTTCTTGCTATGCTAGAAAATGAGGAATCGCTAGATGAAGTAACTGAAACCATCACAAAAATAAACGAGCAATTAATCAATCAGCTCAATGTAATCGACCAAACAATCGAATTATATAATTTGTTAGATAAGGACAAGCAAAATGAAGATGTCCAAGCAACGGTTCGTGAATTGGTGAGTCTGAGAGAGGACTTATCCGCTTTACAAGAAGTTCTGGTTTCACTAGAAAATGAGCTGGAACAAGGAAGTATCGACTCAAATCAATTCAACAGCGTTCGTGAAAGAACCCAAAGAGTCGAGCAAGCATCTGAACACTTGGCTCACTCTATAAATTGGGAATCGGGAAAGACGCTTACTGCAGCCTTTACAGATTTAATTGAGCGGTATGGGCAGTCGAACAATAGATTAATGGATGCTTACTCCGATTTAGATTCACTTAGTGACATACTAGCCCACGCTGATCAGATAATAAATACGGGTGGAGAAACAATAGAGAAGCTACTCAATGACTTACCTGATGTGGAAGCGAAAGTAAAAGGTCTCATTGAAAAAACAGAAGCCGAGCTTCCAAAAGCAATTACGGTTATCGAAACCTTAGCGGCATTTGTTGATGAAAAACTACCGCAAATCGAGGATAGGGTGCATGCAGTAGCTAACATGATGCGCAAGGAACTTCCTTTAATCGAAGAAAGATACCATCATGTAGCTACGATTTTAGAAGAAGAAGTTCCTAAGGTGAAAGATTCATTAAGTGAATTGAATCATTACAGTCGCGAGTATTTGCCTGAGTTTGAAGAGGTTATTCATCAGACGGTAAATCACTTCAGTGAGATTGAGGAAGAGGATAAAATCAATGATTTAATCAATATTTTACGAAATGATTTAGATGAGGAAAGTGACTTCTTTGCAAGTCCAATTCATCTAAAAGAAGAGCGTTTATTTGAAATCCCGAATTATGGCTCAGCAAATGCGCCGTTTTATACAGTACTAAGTATTTGGGTAGGGGCACTGTTGTTATCCAATTCCATTACAACCAATGTCCATCCCATTGATATGCGAAAAGATTACACTATTCGCCATGTGTACTTTGGTAAACTTATTTTATTTTTAATCGTCGGTGTTCTACAAGGACTTGTTGTTAGTATTGGAAATCTACAACTGCTTGGCATTTACGCAAAACATCCTGTTCTATTCGTCGTATTTTCTATTTTTATTTCAGTTGTATTGATGACAATCGTTTATACGCTAGCATCCATCCTAGGGAATATCGGTAAGGGACTTGCAATTATTTTACTTGTGCTTCAGTTATCAAGCAGTGGCGCTACATTCCCAATTGATGTCGCACCACCGTTTTTTCAATCGATTCACGCATTTATGCCATTTACCTATGCGATTAACCTATTGAGAGAAGCAGTAGGAGGAATGATTCCAATCCTCGTTCTAAAGGATATGACAATTCTACTCTTATTCATGCTTCTAGCGTTCTTTGTTGGAATCGTATTAAAACCACTGCTCGCCACTCGAATGCAAAAAACATTTGAGAAATCGAAAGAAAGCAGGATGGTGGATTAAGTAGGAAACATGGGGACGGTTCGAGACCACTGAGGCACCAATGGATATCAGTCCCCGCCAACTACGCTGGCTATTAGACGGGCTATCTATTGAACAGAAACAAGCGTATCCAGAAGTGAAAGCACGTACCATTCTATAAAATCAAGAAAAATGAGAATCCGACTAGTCCATTCGGGTTCTCTTTCGTATAATGAAACTATGAAAAATACAGACACCCAAAAATCAGGAATCAATTGAATACTATAAAGAGCGTAACGAAAAGCTTGAAATAGAGAAGGAAGCTTTGGAAGCAAAGCTAAAATGGTATGAGGAGCAATTTC
>NZ_JBHUDE010000023.1:0-19301 GCF_042678205.1 Oceanobacillus luteolus | reverse complement strand
AAAGGTGTCCTTTTTGTTTACTAAAATTATGATAAATAGAAAATAGCTTCGCGCAAAAAGCGCGAAGCTATTTTCTATTTACTGGGGTTTTGTCCCAGCCTCTTGGGCGCAATTTTTTAATAAAAACGTTTGTAGCTATCAAAATGTTTCTTCCAATAAGAATTATCCAAGCTTGTAACTGTTACACCGGTTGATGATCCTGCATGGATGAACTGGTTATCCCCGATATAAATTCCCATATGAGAAATGCCGGATTTATATGTTCCGGAGAAGAACACTAAGTCTCCAACTTGAGGAGTGTTCACATAGAATGAACGATCGAAGTATCCTTGTGTGGAAAGGCGGCTAATATCCATGCCTGCTTTATTATATGCATAATAAATGAATCCACTACAGTCAAAACCTTTTGATGTCGTTCCTCCCCAAGCATAAGGCACACCGATTTGATTACGTGCTTCACTGATTAACTTGTCGACGTCATAACTTACATTAGCAGTCTGCTTGCTGCTACTGCTGCTGGAACTTGAGCTTCCTGACTTAGCTGTGCTTTTCGATCCATTAATGTTTAACTTCTGTCCGATTAAAATTAAATCTGATTTCAAATTGTTCCATTGTTTAAGGTTTGAAACCGTAACGCTGTGGGTAGATGCAATACGGGAAAGTGTGTCACCCGATTTTACCGTATATACTGTAGCACTTGAGACCTGCTGTTTATTAGATGAGCTCGACTTAGAACTACTACTTGAAGATTTTCCAGTACCAGGATCACTGACAACAAATACATTTCCAGGGAAAATCAATGTTGTATCCAAGTCGTTCCACTTCATTAAGTTCTGCAGTGAGATATTATGTCTGGAAGCAATCCCACTTAATGTATCGCCGGCTTTAACGGTATATGTATTTCCTGATGAAGATGATCCACTCTTTGAACTACTAGACTTGCTACTGCTGGATGATGAAGATTTAGAGCTCGATGTGGAACCAGCTGTTTGCAATACTTGATTTGGATAAATGATGTCCGATGATAAGTTATTTACGGACTTTAATTGTGATACGGTAGTTCCATACTTTTGTGCGATGGACCATAGTGAATCTCCACGCTGCACTTTATGTGAGGATGCCTCTGCTTCCTGTGCTCCGAATAATGCTGCTGCAATTGCAGCTGATGCTGTCACTGACATAACTACTTTCTTGTTAGCCAAAATAAAATCCTCCTTAAGATGTAGTACTAGAATATCAGCCATACTATGATAGTTATAGAAGAAAAGTAATAGATGAACAATTTACTAGTAGTATCAATATGCGAGATATTAGTTGAAGGTAATGGCTGAATAAATAGATATCTAGTAATATTTACTAATTATTATAGCGTAAAATACCTACAGAAAATGAAAATTAATAGATTTGTAATCTTAATGTAATATTAGGAAGAAAAGAAGCAGTTCTTTCTAGTTAGGTTACGATGACTATGAAAAAGGGCGGTTTAAGCGATTTTATTACATAATTTCACCATAAATTGACAAAAAGTTACCTAAAATGACATAGTTCTAAATGACTATTCTACAAATTTCGCGAAATAAATCTATGAAACTGTCGATTATGTGATATAATTCCATATTGTAATTAGAAAATAAAAGTAGCTCTTCTTAAAATATTACTTTTTTAATAAATAAAATTACTCAACTTTGCCCGTAATAAAAACAAGGAGGTAACCTTATGGAGGAAACGATTTCCCTTAAGGAGATTTTTACTGTTATTAAGAAACGTCTATTATTAATCCTGGCTATTACTTTAGGCGCGGCAGCTATCGCAGCAGCTGTCAGTTATTTTGTACTGACACCAACCTATGAGTCCAGCTCACAGTTTATTGTAAACCAGGGGCCAGCGGATCAAAGTGCACAATACAACGTCAATGATATTAGAGCAAACGTCGAAATCATAAATACATATAATGAAATCATTAAAACACCAGCTATCCTTGGCGAAGTTATTGAAGAGCTTGATTTACCATATTCAGTTGGAGGATTGAGTCAAAACATTAGTGTAGCTAATGCAAATAACTCTCAAGTCGTTACAGTTACGGTGACAGATGAAAATCCGGCAAGAGCAGTTGAAATTGCCAACACAACAGTCTCTATCTTCCAAGATAAAATCCAAGATTTCATGAATGTAGATAACGTTAGTGTACTAACAGAAGCACAGCTAAGTGAGAATCCAACACCTGTCGCTCCCAATCCAGTTCTAAATATCGCGATTGCGATTGTTCTTGGTATCATGATTGGTGTCGGGTTGGCATTCCTGCTTGAATATCTAGATAACTCTGTAACAACAGAAGAAGATGTAGAAAAACATCTTGAACTTCCGGTTCTTGGAGTAATCACTGTCATCACTCAAGATGATATCCGTTCCAATCCAGTGAATTTCCAGGGGAAACCGATGAAAAGAGGTAGTGTAAATGGCGCGCAAAAAGAAACAGTTTAAGCTAAGTGGTAATATGCGCCACTTGATTGCACAAACAAACCCGAAATCACCAATTTCAGAGCAATATCGCACGGTTCGAACGAACATTCAATTCGCCTCAGTAGATGAAGAAATTAGATCACTTCTAGTTACATCATCAGCACCTGGTGAAGGTAAATCTTCGACAACAGCAAACCTTGCAATTGTCTATGCTCAACAAGGAAAACGGGTCTTGTTAATAGATGCTGATTTAAGAAAACCAACCATACATTATACATTCCGCCTCGATAACCTTCGAGGATTAAGTAACGTACTAGTAGGAGAAATTCCACTTGAGGATGCAATTCATCAGTCAGAAGTCAACAATCTCGACGTTATGAGTTGCGGCCCAATTCCGCCAAACCCGGCAGAATTGCTTGCCTCCCGCAAGATGGAAAAGATTCTAGCTGAAGCAAAACTTACCTATGACATCATACTATTCGACACACCACCAGTACTCGCAGTAACCGACGCACAAATTTTAGCAAACATTGTAGATGGAAGTATATTAGTTGTCCGCAGCGGTGAAACGGAAATTGAACCGGCGCAAAAAGCGAAGGAAGCTTTAGCACCGGCAAAAGCCAAATTACTTGGCGTCGTACTGAACGGTCGTGAGAAAAAGCAATCCAACTATTACTATTACTACGGTAATAACTAATATGGAGCTCCTTTTATCACATTCAGTGATAGAAGGAGTTTTTTTGTGCAAAAAAACCGTTAGACGTAGATATTCTGAAAGAGTAGATTGTACTAGTACAAAGGATGTTTAATGAGTGATTTTCTTAGATGAGGAAAACAAAACGACGTAAAATTCTCCGTTATGGGTAAAAATTACCACTAAAATCATTTTTTAGTTTCTGTAAAGGGTAAAAAGTTGCGGTTTAACCCTATCAAACTGTTTGTATATCTGTTATAATATACACAGAAGGAAGTATTGTCAGAAACGATGAAAAAAACAGGAGTTTATAACTACCGCAGATAGATTACTAGAAAGGGTGGGCGAGTATGATAGATATTCATTCACATATATTACCAGGGGTGGATGATGGAGCGCAGACAGAGGAAGATAGTTTGAAGATGGCTAGAGTTGCTGTGAAGAATGGTATTACTGCGATAGTTGCGACCCCTCACCATAAAAATGGGGTATTCGAAAATGATCGGGAGAGTATATTGCGATGGGTAGAGACACTGAACGAGTTATTAGTCCAAAACGATATTCCACTTACGGTGCTGCCGGGTCAAGAAACACGTATTAATGGAGACATGTTGGACGAGTTGCGAGAGGGGATTGTCCTTCCGATTAATAACTCTAAGTATGTGTTTGTAGAATTCCCATCGGCTCACGTGCCGCGTTATGCAAGTCAGATGCTTTATGATATCCAGTTGTCAGGCTACATTCCGGTGATCGTTCACCCTGAACGCAATCAGGAGCTAATGGAAAAGCCATCTAAACTCTATGATTTTATCAAACGAGGCTCTTTATCACAGGTAACAGCAGGAAGTCTTGTTGGTAAATTTGGTAAAGATATTCAGAAATTCAGCAGACAGATAATCAATGCTAATCTTACACATTTCATTGCTAGCGATGCACATAATACAAAATCCAGAGGCTTCCACCTGACAGAGGCGTATCGATTCGTGGAGAGGGAATTTGGCACGGACTATTTATATATGTTTCAGCAAAACAGCCATTTGTTAGTAGATGACCAAAGTGTTCATCGTTTAGAGCCGATGCAAGTAAAACGTAAAAAGATCTTAGGGTTATTTTAATAGAGAGATAGAAGATGAGCATGCTTACTTTATGTCTTGTGAGGCCGGTTTTGCGAGGCGGAGAGATGCATGCTCTCTCTATGAACCTATTGTGCAACAAAGATGAGAACTTCTTAAAGGAAGGGTTAGGATGATTAAGGTTGTAATCGCTGATGAGCAGACCTTGTTTCAAGAAGGCCTTCAAGCGATTTTAAAGCAGTCAGGACTTTGTGAGGTAGTTGGTGTATATAAAACTAGTGGTGACGTACTAGATGCATTAATAGAAGAGACAGTTGAGGCCGACGTTATTTTGCTTAATATACATTCGGCTGGTGAATTCGTGAATGATATTAAGAGTATGAAAACAAACTTTCCCAACATTGGTGTACTCACGCTGATTGACGAAAATCAGATAGAGTTAACAATGAATCTCCTGCATGCGGGCTGTCATGGTGTGTTGCTGAAAAAGCATACATATGAAAAATTAGTGGAAGCCGTCCGTAATGTGTATGAAGGTGATTATGTGATCGCTGGTCCACTGGCGAAAATGTTAGTACAACACGTACGTAAGGTTTCTTTTAGGAAATATATGGGAAACAGGTTAGATGTGGAGGGTTATCAATTTACTTCTCGTGAGTTGGATGTCATGCAACTTATGATAAAGAACTATGACAATAAAAGAATAGCTGAAACTCTCCAATTAACTCATGGTACAGTGAAGAGCTATGTAAGTGGAATTTACCTGAAATTGGGTATACATGACCGGAATGCAGTGATAGCATACCTTGATAAACTAGTTAATTAATCCTGATATAGATTAGGAAAAATGCTCCAGTAAACATACATTTTTTTACAGTGTAATAACCTGTATCATTTTTCGGAAATATAAATTTATATTAATAAATCAGCGTTTGTAAATTTTTATTTACAATCCAAAATAGTCGTTCATACCCCCTTTTATGGTTTTTAACCAAAAAAACGTATAATATGACTATTTTCCCTAAAACCCCTTAAAAAACTTACTTTTTATTGTATAATGATTAATGACTATAAGTAATCTAGTGTTTTAAAGTGATAAAGTGTTGGTTTAGCAATTATACATAACTTCTAGTAGCTATTGCATAGCGCATATTACTATAAAGATCACTAAAAACTATTACAAAAGCATGTGGTAGATTTCCGCATGGGAAAGGAGAAATTCATGTCGTATTCGAAGAGGTTATCGCTACTTGTGATACTCGATACGTTAATTGTTTCAACGGCGATTTTTGTCGCAGCGTGGATTGTCTATCCAGCGTATTCTGATGTTATAACTTCAACTGCAATCATCATTTCTGCTATCGCACTCGTTATATTCCACCATTTATTCGCTGCAGTATTTAAACTCTATAATAAAGTATGGTCCTATGCTAGTGTTGGAGAATTGAAAGCTATCACGAAGGCTGTCACATTATCTGTGTTAGTTGCAGGAGTCGTTCAATTCTTGCTAAATGATTTCAATATTTTACGCCGTGCCTTAGTTGTTACTTGGCTCTTGCATATTATTTTAATTGGAGGGTCACGTTTCATTTGGCGCATGTACCGCGATCGTTACATCAATAACAACAATATATCCCCAAAACGTACCCTTGTTGTCGGAGCCGGTTCTGCCGGAGCGATGATCGTCCGTCAATTACAGAATGAACACAACTCAGATCTTCTGCCAGTAGCTTTTGTAGACGACGATATGAGAAAACAGAAGATGGAGATGTTTAACTTACCAGTTGCTGGTACAGTTAAAGATATTCCAAGAGTGGTTGAAAAATTTCAAGTTGAACACATCGTTATAGCTATCCCCTCTTTAAGGAATTCAGATTTGAAAAAGATTGTCGATGCCTGTAGTGGCACGGCTGCTAGGGTCCAAATGATTCCGAAAATTGAAGATTTAATGACAGGAAGAGTAACTGTCAGCAGTTTAAAAAATATCGAAGTGGAAGACTTGCTTGGTCGTGAGCCAGTAAAACTTGATATTGATGCTATTTCTGAGTATGTGACAGGAAATACAGTTATGGTAACTGGAGCAGGTGGGTCGATTGGTTCGGAGATTTGTAGACAATTGATGCGTTTCACTCCGAAAAAAATCCTCCTTGTGGGACATGGAGAATTTAGCATTTATAACATTGATATGGAATTAAGAAAGACATTTGGTGAAGAGCAGACGGAGATTGTGCCGATAATCGGTGATGTTAAGGATCGGAAACGGATATTTGAAATTGTTGGCGAACATTCACCGGCGATTATTTATCATGCCGCTGCACATAAGCATGTTCCTTTAATGGAATATAATCCGCATGAGGCTGTGAAAAATAATATTATTGGAACGAAGAATGTTGCTGAGGCTGCTGACAGATTTAATGTTAATACTTTCGTACTTGTTTCAACAGACAAGGCTGTTAACCCTACAAACGTAATGGGTGCTTCTAAACGAATTGCTGAGATGGTTGTACAGAATATGGCGAAGAAGAGTAAGACCAAATTTGTTGCAGTTCGGTTTGGGAATGTACTTGGCAGTAGAGGAAGTGTTATTCCACTGTTCCAGAAACAGATTGAGAACGGTGGACCGATAACTGTTACTCATCCAGATATTACTCGCTATTTCATGACTATACCTGAAGCATCTAGGCTTGTTGTTCAGGCTGGGACCTTAGCTAAGGGCGGAGAAATATTTGTCTTGGACATGGGGGAACCAGTGAAAATTGTTGATCTCGCGAAGAATTTGATTAAGTTATCGGGTTATTCCGAGGACGAAATTAAGATTGAATATAGCGGTCTACGACCTGGTGAGAAGATGTTTGAGGAATTGTTGGGTGAGGATGAGGTTCTGCCGGGTGAGGTTTATGAGAAGATTTATGTTGGGAGAACAGTTGAAGTGCATCCGAGTCTGATTGAGAACTTGATTGAGAGCTTTAGGGAGTACAATCGGGTGGAATTAAAAGAAAAGTTGATGCAAATTGTTTATTTGGAGCGGGAGCAGATCACTAACGAAGCAACATCTATGTAGTTAAAAAAGTAATGAAGAAGATTAAAAAAGCAATTATCCCAGCTGCTGGGATTGGTTCATGATTTCTTCTAGCTACTAAGGCTATGCCTAAAGAAATGCTGCCTATTATATATCGTCCTATGATTGAGTACGTTGTAGAAGAAGCAAATAGAATCTGGAATAGTAGATATCACCGTTATAGCTGTAAAAGAAAAGCGTGCAATTGAGGATCATTTTGATTATAACTTTGAAGAGGAAAACTTAAGAAAAAAAGGGATCTGAACTTCTAGAGAAGATTAATGCTGCGACAAATGTGGAAATTCATTATATTTGCCAAATAGAACCTAAAGGACTCGGTTGGTAGTACTTAAGTTCATTGGTAACGATCCGTTTGTAGTATTGCTCGGTGATGACATTGTCCGTGCAGAGATACCTTGATTAAAACAACTTATGGAATGGTGTGAGGAAACGGGAAGTTCCATCGTAGGTGTACAGTCTGTGTCAGGTCAAGAAACAGGAAAGTATGGTATTGTCGATCCATCTGGAAAAAATTAGGCTCTACAAGTAAGTTCATTTGTAGAAAGACCAGCGAGAGGTAAAGATTCTTCTAATTTAGCAATTATGGGAAGATATATTATTAATTGATTTCCTTGGAGAGTGTGTTATATGTTAGACTATGCTCTTCGGAATGAAGAAGTCAGAGATCAGTTTTATGAGTATTTAATTGAAAAAATAAAAGAAGCTCCACATAATTAGAGCGAAAATTAAAGTACTAGCTAGAGAGGGGCTAATCCAATGTTATACCTTAAAATAAAGAGACTTATAGATTTTACTCTTTCCTTTTTAGGATTAATAATTTTATCACCCATAATTCTAATTCTAATATTAGCTATAAAGTTAGATTCAAAAGGTCCAGTTTTATTCAAACAAAAACGAATAGGTATTAATAAAACTCACTTTTACATATTAAAATTTCGTACAATGAAAATTGATACACCAAAAGATACTCCTACGCATTTGTTAGGTGATCCTGATCAATATATTACTAGGATTGGGAAGTTCCTGCGTAAAACATCACTTGATGAATTGCCACAAATCCTGAATATACTTGTCGGTCAAATGAGCATCATTGGTCCACGCCCAGCGCTTTGGAATCAGTATGACTTAATTGATGAAAGAGATAAGTATGGTGCAAATGATGTGAAACCCGGTCTAACTGGGTGGGCACAAATCAATGGTAGAGATGAGCTTCCTATCGATCTGAAGGCTAAGTTAGATGGAGAGTATGTTGAAAACATAAGTTTTGGTTTTGACATGAAATGTTTCTTTGGGACGATAGTAAGTATTGTAAAGAGTGACGGAGTAGTTGAAGGTGGAACCGGTGCCCTTGCTAAAAAGGAAATTGCTAGTGATAAGGAGTCTGTTGAAAAATGAAGACAATTCTAATCACTGGAAAAGATAGTTATGTGGGAAATTCCTTTGAGGGGTGGCTCAAGAATTATCCAGGTAAGTATAAAGTGGATAAAATTAGTTTACGAGATGAGTCTTGGAAAAAACAGGAATTTTCTAGTTATGATGTTGTTTTACATGTTGCAGGAATTGCTCATATGAAAGAGACAAAAGAAAATCAACATCTTTATTATCAAGTAAATCGTGATTTGGCATACAAAGTTGCACAGAAGGCTAAAAATGATGGAGTAAATCAGTTTATATTCCTCAGTTCTATGAGTGTTTATGGAATGGATACAGGTGTGATTACTCGCGACACTGTACCTAGGCCGAAAACTAATTATGGTAAATCAAAATTACAGGCTGAGGAATTAATAAATACCTTAAACGATGAATTATTTAAGATTGCTATCCTACGACCTCCTATGATTTACGGGAAAGGATGTAAGGGAAATTATTCAAGATTAGCAAAATTAGCTGTTAAAACTCCTGTTTTTCCAAAAATAAAAAATAAACGAAGTATGATCTTTATAGATAACCTTAATGAGTTCACTAGAAATATAATTGATAGAAATGATAATGGTATCTTTTTCCCTCAAAATGAAAGCTATGTATGTACTTCGGAGCTAGTAAATATTATTGCAGGTATTCATGGAAAGCAAATCCTTTTCTCAAAAATATTTAATCCCGTAATCAGGAGATTTAATAGTGGAACAATTAATAAAGTTTTTGGTGATTTGGTGTATGAGAAATCAATGTCTTCCGTTAACTCTAACAGAGATTACGCATTGATAAAGTTCGAAGAATCAATTAGAAAAACGGAGGATTCATGAATGAAAACAGTACTGATTCTAAGTAATCATCATTTGTATACTTATAATCTAAGAAAAGAAGTCATACAAGCTTTGTTAGACTCTAATTATAGAGTTGTTGTTGCAGTGCCTTATGGTGAAAAAGTAGAACTGTTAAAAGAAATGGGATGCGAGTTTGTTGATGTCCCTTTGGATAGACGTGGAACTAACCCTTTAACAGAACTAAGACTGTTCTTGAAATATAATAAAATTTTAAAGTCATTGAAGCCAAACATTGTACTAACATATACTTTAAAACCCAACCTTTACGGTGGTTTGGCCTGTAGACTTAATAAATCAAATGTGATACATACAGTAACGGGTTTAGGTTCAGTATTTGTTAGAAATGTTAGGTACAAAAAAATTATTATATATCTTAATAAAATTGCTTTTAAGTCTTCTAGTTTAATTGCTTTTATGAATCAAGATAATGAGAAGTTATATAAAGACTTGAAAATCACTTCGCCAAATCAAAAGACTAAGGTTGTCGCAGGCTCGGGTGTGAGTTTTAATATATTCAAATACAGTACTCCAAAAATAGCCAATAATGTTAAATTTACCTTTATTGCTCGCGTTTTAAAAGACAAGGGCATAGAAGAATATCTTTATGCCGCAAAAAAAATGAAAAGTAAATATAATAATGTAGAGTTTGAAGTAGTTGGCTTTGTTGATGAGGAAAAATATAAAAACATGCTCAGTGACTTTGAAGATGATAAGATCATTAGATATCTTGGAATAAGAGATGATATTCCCCAGGTGATGGCGAATTCAAATTGTATTGTACTACCTTCTTACGGAGAAGGCAGAGGTACTGTTCTTCAAGAAGGAGCCGCGGTTGGAAGACCATTGATTACAACTAATACCTATGGGTGTCGTGATAATGTTGACGATGGGTATAATGGGTTTTTGTGTGAGGTAGCTAATATTGATTCACTGGTAAAAGCAATGGAGAAATTTATTGAGTTGACATGGGAAGAGAAGGTGATAATGGGTAAAAGAAGTCGAGAAAAGGCCGAAAAAGAGTTTGATAGGAAAATTGTGGTTGAAAGTTACTTGGAAGAAATAAAAGAAATTTTAGAATGAATTTTAATTCTATAACAATAAATATAGCCTTTTGTAGAATTATGATAATTGACTTGTGGATAATAACTATATGTTATTGTTTAATGACACTGTTGGGATTCAGAAAATGATTATGAGTAGCTATTAGGCTTGAACCTAATTGAAATATGATTGAGTCTATAAATAAATTTAGAGTGTTGGCACAGAAATAATGACAATTATTGTGAGATGATTAATAAAACTAACATAGAAATATTGATATATAAAGTAGTGACAAAGTAAATCAAACTGGAGCTGAAAATATGAATATGAATCTATATAATAAAATTATTGCTAGAGAAGAAAAAATATCTTTAATCGGACTGGGCTATGTAGGAATGCCGATTGCAGTAGCCTTTGCTAAAAAAGTAAATGTTATAGGATTTGATGTAAACAAAGAAAAAATTCACCAATATAAAAGTGGAATAGATCCTACAAAAGAAGTAGGGAACGAAATAATTAAAAATACAACAGTTGACTTTACATATGAGGAAGACAGGCTTAAAGAAGCTAAATTCCATATTGTGGCAGTTCCAACTCCTGTTAAGGATGATCATACTCCAGATTTAAGCCCATTAAAGTCAGCTAGTCGAACATTAGGTAAGAATCTCACGAAAGGTTCGATTGTTGTATTTGAATCCACTGTTTTCCCGGGTGCAACTGAAGACATCTGTATTCCCATTTTAGAGGAGGAGTCAGGTTTAGTATCCGGAGTAGACTTTAAAGTGGGATATTCTCCTGAAAGAATCAATCCAGGTGACAAGGTACATCGACTTGAAACGATTGTTAAAGTTGTATCTGGGCAGGATGAGGAATCTCTTGATGTTATTGCAAAAGTATATGAACTAGTTGTAGAAGCAGGAGTACATAAGGCTGCTAGCATTAAAGTAGCGGAAGCTGCAAAAGTAATTGAGAACTCACAACGTGATATCAATATTGCTTTTATGAATGAGCTTTCTATTATATTTAATAAAATGGATATCGATACAAAGGAAGTTCTTGAAGCGGCAGGGACAAAATGGAACTTTCTTAAGTTTTCACCTGGACTAGTAGGTGGTCATTGTATTGGAGTTGACCCGTATTATCTAACTTATAAAGCGGAACAAATGGGGTATCATTCTCAAATAATACTTGCAGGTAGAAAAATAAATGATGATATGGGTAAATATGTAGCTGAAAACACTGTGAAGAAAATGATAAAAGCTAATAAACAAATTAAGGGCTCTAAAGTTGCAGTTTTTGGTGTAACATTTAAAGAGAATACTCCAGATGTTAGAAATACAAAAGTAGTAGATGTTATTAAAGAATTAGAAGATTACGGGGTAGAGGTTTTAGTAGTTGATCCTGTTGCCGATGTAGAAGATTTGGTTGAGGTTTATGGAATAAAGTTAACTAGATTAGAGGACATAAAGGATATTGATGCAGCTGTATTCGCAGTCCCTCATAATGAGTTTAAAACTGTAGAATTAAAAAATATTAAAAAGTTATACAATTCGAACGGGGCTTTCGGTTTGGATTCGTTAGATGAGGTTTCTGCAACTACAGAGAGTAATAATCTAACCGAAAATAAGAAAGTACTAATTGATATTAAAGGTATGTTTGATATAAACGAAGCAGAAAACGCTGGATATGATTATTGGAGGCTTTAATGTGGGATATAAAGATATAGAATTTCCAAATGGGTCTAGATTCCTAGTAACTGGATCAGCAGGGTTCATTGGGTCAAACTTAGTAGAAGCAATTCTAAATCTAGGCTATGAAGTGAGAGGTCTCGATAACTTTTCGACTGGAAAGAAAGAAAACGTTGAGGAGTTTATTAATAATCCTGACTATGAGTTTATTGAGGGAGATATTACCGATTTAGATACGTGTATGAGAGCTTGTGAGAATATAGATTTTGTTCTTCACCAGGCCGCATGGGGTAGTGTACCTAGGAGTATTGAAATGCCACTCTTTTATGAAGAAGTAAATATAAGAGGCACGTTAAATATGATGGAAGCAGCTAAACAAAATAATGTGAAAAAGTTTGTTTACGCATCAAGTTCATCAGTTTATGGAGATGAACCTCACTTACCTAAAAAGGAAGGTATAGAAGGTAATTTATTGTCTCCTTATGCTTTGACCAAAAGGGTAGCTGAAGAGTATGGAAAACTATATACAAAACTGTATGGTCTTGACACTTATGGATTACGTTATTTTAATGTCTTTGGTAGGAGGCAAAATCCTGATGGTGCATATGCTGCTGTGATTCCAAAGTTTATTAAACAATTATTGAATAATGAACAGCCTACAATTAACGGGGATGGGAAACAGAGTCGAGATTTCACATATATTGATAATGTAATTGAGGCAAATTTAAAAGCTTGTAAGGCAGAAAGCAGTGTCGCGGGACAATCTTTTAATATTGCTTATGGTGGAAGAGAGTTTTTAATTGATATATATAATCTTTTGGCGACTGTGTTAGAGAAAGATATAAAACCAATTTTTGGCCCAGATCGTAAAGGTGATATTAAACATAGTAATGCTGATATTAGTAAGGCTGTAAAAATGATAGATTATAAGCCAGAATGGAATTTTGAAAGAGGAATTCAAGAGGCAATAGAATGGTATAAAAGCAACCTATGAAAAAATATAAATTTACAATAATTGAATATTCAATTTCTTAGTTAGGAGAAGTTTGATGAAACTGTTGTTTGTTCATGATACGAAATTTAAGGAAGATAATAATGGAATATACTATACAGGTGGCAGTTATAATGAAGAAGTCTGGAATAGGTATTTATCAATCAGCTCAGACTTTAGTGTGATTGCTCGTAAGGAACATTCCGTCTATGATAGTGTTATTGCTGAGAAAAAATTCAATTATTTTGATAAAGAAAAAATAAACTTTATTGAAGTTCCTAATTTAAATACGTCTATTAAGGGATTTTTAGACTTTAAGGAACGCAAAAAGTTAAATCAAATCATAAGTACTGAGGTTTCAAAAAGTAATTTTATAATAGCGAGGCTCCCAAGTTCAAATGGAAACATTGCAATAAAGTATGCGAAAAAATTTAATAAACCATACCTAGTTGAAGTAGTTGGTTGTTCTTGGGATACGCTGTGGAATTACAATACAAAAGGAAAAATACTTGCTCCATTTGGGTATTTAAAACAAAAAGGAGCAATTAAAAACAGTAAATATGCAATTTATGTAACTAATAAATTCTTGCAAAATCGTTATCCGACAAAAGGAAAAAGTGTAAATTGTTCAAACGTGTTATTAACTAATATTAGCGAAAATGTATTAGAAAGTCGTCTTAAAAAAATTCATAACATAAATGGAAAGAGCAAATTAACTATTGGTACTATTGCAGCGATAAATGTTAGATATAAAGGACAAGAAACAGTTATAAAAGCTTTAAGTGAGTTAAAAAAACAAGGAAAGATAAATTTTGAGTATCAACTTGTTGGTGGGGGTAGTGTAGACTATTTAAGTTCAATAGCTGAAAAATATGATGTAGTTGACCAAGTGAAGTTCTTGGGATCAATTCCCCATAATGAAGTATTTAAATGGTTGGATACAATAGATATTTATATACAACCGAGTAAAACAGAAGGACTTCCCCGTTCTTTGGTAGAAGCAATGAGCCGGGGGTTACTTTCAATTGGAACGAATGTTGGTGGAATACCAGAATTAATTGATCATAAATATATTATTGGTAGTAACAAAAACAACAATATGGAAATTTATGAAATATTAAAAGGTATTGGAAAAAAGGAATTAATTCAACAAGCAAAACGTAATCACACTCAATCTAAAGAATACAGTAAGGAATTGATTGAATCAAGACGACAAGCTTTTTTTAAAAGATTTATAGATGAAAATTGAATGAATACTAATAACTGTAAATTTATCTATTTTAATCTGCTAGAGAAATTCTTGAATGGCAAGTTTCGATTATCGAAAATCATTAATATTACAAAAGTAGTTATATTTAATTTAAAAAGCATATAGCGTAGTAATTATATTGATATTTAGGGATTTCTCAAATCTTTTAATAATAAAACAAATCAAATAAATACATTTAAACTGTTAAACTATGAAATATATTAGCAAATAATTTATATAGTAATGTATAACTTCATTTACTATATGTTGACGAGTGGTGGAATATGAATTTTATTACAAAAATTATTGTGTTCATTTGTTTATCGGGAGTTTTTCTTTCAGGAAGTATTAGTATGATAGATCAATGGTCTTCATATTCTAATATTGCACTAGCGGCTTCCTGTATCGGTATTGTAATTATATATTTTTTTAATTATAAATCTATAAAAATACCTCGGAAGGTCACTTTGGTATTTTCACTTTTTTTATTTTTCACTTTATTTTCTTCGTTGGTAAATGGAAGCCTGCAAATGGTATTGTCCACATCCAGGTATTTATTAGTCTTTATAGCATTGTGTATTATCGTTCCTAACTTGTTAAAAGAAAAAACGATGTTATTTTCAATATCTACTTTGTTAATTAGTCAATTACCTTTACTTATACTATCTATTATAGAAGAAAACCCATTTAATAATCTTTCTGGTGTTTACTTAGGTCTATTTTACAATTCGAATTCATTTGGTCTGTACTCTTCAACAATTACCGTAGTACTATTGACCTTGATTTTTAGATTTGCTGGAACTAAAAAAATTTTAACTCAGGTAACTTTGATATTCTTTTTATTTATATTTTTTTTACTTACAACTCTGTCTGGTAGTAGGACTAGTGTAGTTAGTATAATAATTATTTTCCTAGTAATGATGGCTCTACGTATATTTGAAAACATAAACATTAATCAAATTTCTTTGAAAAAAGTTAGAAATGGTTTTGTTGGTCTAGTAGCAATTTCCGTACTAATAATATTGTTCGTGGACAGCAAGTATTATCAAATATTTTATGAGAGAATTATAGAGAAATTTATAAGTAAGTCCAGTTCAGGAGATGTCCTAGATAATAGAGGTGACATATTAATAGAAACCATTACTGATGCAAATTTATTTGGACATGGTCCAGAGTACTTTATTCAAAACTTCGGCATCGGTGCTCATAATTCATTCGTGAGTATTTTGGGACAATTTGGTTTGTTAGCAACTATTGTATTTATTATTTTTTGGTTAAATTCAATGATTAAAAGCCTGAAGTATTATTTTGTAAGCAACAATAATTTCCGTTTCCTTCCTATAGCAATAGTAATTTTTTTCATAGTCACTTCAATGGCTGAAATAATGTTGATGAAAGTTAGCATGCTTTTAGCATTCATTGTTATAGGAGTTATTAACCTAGATAATATTTCTAAAAATATTATAAAGAGGACGTAAGAACTAAATGATGGTATCTGTGTATCGAGAATATCAAAAAGTTGAGGACTGATATAATTGAAAAGGAAAGTATTATTTTTCTTATACTCCTTGTCAGGTGGGGGAGCAGAAAGAACAGTAGTAAACATAATTAATAATTTAGACAAAGATAAGTATAGTGTAGTATTGGTACTTGCAAGTGACAATAATAGTGATTATTTAGATTTATTAGATAATAATATTGAAGTAAAAGTATTGAAAATCAAGAGATTGAGATTCAGTTTGTTCAAGTTAAGAAATTGTATAATTAAGGAAAATCCAGATATATTATTTAGTACAATTAATGGTAATAATATTATTATGTTACTTGCTAAATTTCTCTCATTCAAAAAAATACCCACTATAATAAGAGAAGCAAGTAATAGAACTCAATCTGGTTCAGTAACCCATGTTAATAGAATACTAACAAAAGTATTATACAATAGACTCTCCACTAAAATAATTGCGCTATCCGAGGGGGTTAAATACGATCTTGTTAATAACTTTCATATAAATGAAAATAAGATAGTACAAATTTATAACCCAGTAGAAGTTGATAAGATTATAGAATTAAGTGGTGAAGAGATTACGGACTTACATAAAAATGACGGAGAAAAGTTAATTGTAACTGTGGGAAGAATGGCTGAAGCAAAGGATCATCGCACCTTAATAAGAGCCTTTAGTATTTTGTCTAAGAAAATTAAAGCAAAGTTGATTATAGTAGGAAGAGGCGAACATGAAAAGGAGTTAAAAGTATTAAGTAATGAACTAGGTTTAGGAAATAGTGTCCAGTTTATAGGGTTTAAAAAAAATCCCTATAAATATATGAAGGCAGCAGATGTATTTGTATTAAGTTCTAGGTGGGAAGGATTTGGACATGTAATTGTAGAGGCAATGTCAACAGGTACACCTGTTATATCTACAGATTGTAATTCCGGACCTAGAGAAATAATTCAAGAAAATAAATATGGTGTTTTGGTCCCAGTAGGAGGAGTAGAGGAATTGTCCGAAAGCTTAGTAGAATTGTTAAGTGATTCAAATTTGTTGAATTATTATTCTACACAAGGGAGAAAAAGAGCTAAGGACTTTCTGGCCTCTCATATAACAAAGCAATACGAAAAGGTTTTTGAGGAATGCTATTAGTAGAGTTCATTAAAACAGTAAAATATTTAAATAAAATTAATTTATGCCAAATTCGACATTGCAGATTCGTAAACATGTCTTTTTAGGTACTTGTCAGTTGTTCAGAAAATGCATATAGTTTTAACGAACTGTATTTAGTATTCTGGATATAAAACAAATTCAAAGTAGGTTTGAAAATTAATGTCAAAAACAAGGCAATTATCTCTTAAAGAAAATTTTTCTTGGAATTTTGTTGGGAGTGTAGTATATTCGGCAAGTCAATTTTTTATTTTGATATTATTGGCAAAGTTTGGGAATCCTGTAATGGTAGGTTTATATTCAATTGGTTTAGCAATAACTGCACCAATAATAATGCTTACTAACCTCCAGTTAAGGCAGATACAAGCTACGGATACAAGTAATTATTACACTTTTAACGATTATTTTGGTTTAAGGATTATTTCTGGTATTGTAGCAATTTGTATTACCTTAGTAATACTTGCAATAGGTGGTTATGATTTTAAAAAATCAATTATAATCCTATTAGTAGCTTTAACTAAGATAATGGATTCATATAGTGATGTTATTTATGGTCAATTACAGCAACATGAACGTATGGATTATATAGGAAAATCGAGAGTAATAAAAGGGGTATTGACCATAGTTGTTATGGGCATAACCTTATTTATAACTAGAGATTTAATTAACTCTTTGATAGTGTTAACTATAACTTGGTTTTTAATTTTCTGGATTTATGATAAGAGAAAAATTAAATTATTTATTCAAGATATAAAGCCCTCTTTTAGTTATTCTAAATTAAAGCAATTAGTAATCCTCGCATTACCACTAGGAATTGTGTTAATGTTAGGATCTTTAAATACGAATTTACCACGTATTTTTGTTGATAAATTTTATGGAGAAGAGATGCTGGGATATTTTGCTTCTATTGCTTATTTGCTAGTGGTAGGAAATACCTTTGTACAATCTGTGGGTCAAGCTGCTTCCCCAAGATTGGCAAAATTATACAAGAATAGACAATTTGATAAATTTAAAAAAATAATGCTATTCTTGATGTTAATTGGTTTGAAAATTGGATTATTTGCAATTATTATTTCAATTGTATTAGGGGAATTGATCTTAGAAATAATTTATGATAGTTCTTATGCTGATTATAACCATATACTGGTACTTGTTATGGTAGCGAGTACATTTACCTTTTTGAGTTCTTTCTTAGGATATAATATAACTGCAATGCGATTATTTAAAGTTCAACCAATTATAGGGTTAGTTAGCCTAATAATAACTCTAGTATCTTCTTTAATTCTAATACCCACATATGGACTTGTAGGTGCTGCCTATACGTTAATAATTGGTGGAATCGCTCAGTGTATATTAAAATTGGCTGTAACATTGTTTAATCTAAAAAGATCTAATAATATAATATAGATTAAATATAGTAATTGATATTCTTTTATATTTGGAAGGCAATCGCTCTCAAAACTATATTAATATCTCGGAAGGTTTAATATGTTTTATTGTCAACAGATTTTAAAGGTTCTATTTAGTTAGAAATAATTCTATCATATTTGTATAAGAAATTATAGTTACTCTGATAGTAAGTAGTCACCTTGATTACGGCCACGAGATTTTACCATGTATGCCGTCTTATGTACCAACCCCTGTCATCAAAGTTACCAGTCTATGCCGAATCGTTTACCACATTGAATAACTTGCCCTACAGTCATTAATGTAAACCCGTAATCAAACAACGCATACAAAAATGAGTAAACGTCAAATAATCCACACCTAGTTTTAGATGTGGACTATTGTTATGATTTATTTAGTTTTATTTGGTACACGACATTCCGCTGGAATGGACGGTGACCAAGGTAGTAGTTGATCCAATTTCGGTTTGTCAGTCATGTCCATATTTGGCAGCTGTTCAAATAAATATTTCAGGTAATTAAATTCTGGGTGCCTGGCACCACCCGAAATATGTCGGTTTATGTCGAATGCAAAAATGTATTTATTAGATTTATTGTAAGCCCGAACTAAGAAATTTTATAATAGAAGCAACTAAAATTAAAAACAGAAACGCCAAATAACCGTGAATCTGAGATGTTTTAAACAGATTTACGGTTATT
>NZ_JBHUDE010000022.1:0-23435 GCF_042678205.1 Oceanobacillus luteolus | reverse complement strand
GGAAACCAACCATATTTTACCATGAAGGAGGCCTTTTTTGACCCCACGCTAGAAGCTCTACGGAACCCCCGGCGTAGCCGAGGGTTTTCGAAGACCATAATAAAAGGAGATGGCTGTCAGCCATCTCCTTCTCTACCATCTACACCTTTTTACTAAGCTCGAATAATCCTGTTGCAGCTAGCCCGCTTATGCCTCCAGCCCAAATTCGGATCATGAGCTCTGTATCCAAGAATGTAGCCGATGCACCGATACCGATTCCGATTAAAACGGAGATTAATGGTAAGAATTTTCTCTTCACGATTTTTGAAGTTTTAATCGCCTGGACAAGTGCTGCAGTGACTGGAGCAATGATGGTTGCCATAGTTAGAACTTCTATCATGTTACCACCTCCTGTATACGCGTACATCAGACAGTCAACAATGAAAGTTTTTCCATAACTTTCCATACATTTTACGTAGCGTCGACATAAATTGACCCTACTCTTGTCTAATATAGTTATTAAACTGTCCTTCTGCCCTTCATATGGCTTTAACCTTGAATGCTCCAAAAAATACACGTAAAATGGATATAAAGAAAACAAATAGATATAATAGTCTATTAATACACGAGTTCATTTATTCGAACACTTACCAAAAGGAGTTATTAAATGGAAAATCAAAATAGATTGAATGCACTACAGAATTATTTACAAAAAGAAAATATTGAATTAGCAATGATTACAGATCCAACGAATGTTTTTTATTACACTGGTTTTCTTTCCGAACCACATGAAAGATTCCTTGCGTTAGTCCGTGATGGAAAAAGTGATCAATGGATACTATTCGTACCAGCATTGGATAAAGATATGGCCGCAGAAAGCTCGATTATCGAGAATATCATCCCAATTTCAGATGAACAGAATCCATTCGAAGTATTACAGCAACATACGAGTAGTGGCGTTGTAAAAGTTGGACTAGAGAAGAAAGCCGTTAATGTGTTTCGCTACGAAGCATTTCAACAGATTTTCCCAGAAGCTGCTTTTACGGATGTTCAGCCTTTCATCGATTCAGCTCGAAAGAAGAAGTCTCGTTCTGAAGTTGAGAAAATGCAGCTTGCCATCGATATAATTGAAAAAGTACTGGAAGAAGGAATTAAAAAAGTTAAAGTTGGAATGACCGAGTCTGAGCTTGTTGGAGAGCTGGAATTATTGATGAGAAAATTTGGTGCTGACGGTCCATCCTTCTCGACGATTGTTCTTGCTGGTGAAAAGTCGGCATTACCGCATGGTACACCAGGAGATAGAACCATTAATCATGGAGACTTCCTTCTGATTGATTTCGGTGTCATAAAGGATGGATATTGCTCCGATATTACAAGGACGTTTGTGATTGGTGAAGCATCTGAGAAACAAAAAGAAATTTACAACATCGTACTCCAATCTACAAATACAGGAATTGACGCAGTTCAAGCAGGAGTTCCACTTAAGAACTTTGACATTCCTGCCCGTAAAGTGATCCAAGATAGTGGATATGGCGAGTATTTCAACAACCGTATCGGTCACGGTCTTGGAATGAACGTCCATGAGGAACCGTCTGTACATGAGAAGAATGAAGATATCGCTGAGCCTGGTCTCTTATTCACCATCGAACCGGGTATTTATATACCAGGGTTTGGTGGCGTAAGAATTGAAGATAATGTGTATATTAATGAAGATGGAAAAGCTGAAGTTCTGACATCGTTCCCGAAAAAATTAATGATTCTTTAAAGGAGACAAACAATGGACACACTTGTTGAAAGCATAACCGTTCACTGTGCCGAGAATTGCGGAAACGCTCCAAAAAAATTGTTGCTTAAAGATTACACCATCAGTCTTGCTAAAAATGAAATAGAGTTCTGTCTGGATCAGCTTCATGAACAGATCAGTTGGGACATTATCGGTCAAAAACAGTTAAAAGGAATAGACGAAGTTAAATTTGAACTTGAGCAGATGAATGTAAATCATGTTAAAACTCTGCAGATTGACAATATCATTACGCATGGAAATTCTGCTTCTGTAAACGGCATGTTTTCATATCAGCAAGGCCAATCTTATGCTTTTTGTGATGTTTATCAATTCACTGGATTTAGTAAAACCGCCAAAATTAAAAAAATCAGTTCCTATCTTGTCCAGCTCACTTCTAGTGATGGATAAGGTTAAGGAATGCGCCGGTCACAAACGACTGGCGCATTTTTTTGATTCTACTATATATTCATCTTATACGAGCAGCTTCACGAAGTTGCCGTTTCAGGATTTTTCCGCTGGCATTGCGTGGCAGTTCCTCGACAATTTCAACCCGCTTCGGTACTTTGAAGTTAGCCAGATTATCCTTTACATGTTGAATGATCTCGTCTGGGGTTATCGGGCTTTTCACAACGACAAATACTGCTACTGCTTCGATCCACTTTTCATCAGGAACCCCAACAGCTGCGACTTCAGCGACTTGAGGCAGTTTGTAAATGCAGTCCTCGATTTCACGGGAAGCGACGAGTACACCTCCTGTATTAATGACATCCTTCACTCTATCAATTACCTCGATGTAACCATCCTCATCCTGTTTCACAAGATCTCCAGAATGGAACCAACCTCCGGAAAAAGCTTCAGCAGTCGCTTCAGGTTTGTTCCAGTATCCAAGACATAATTGTGGCGAACGATAGACAATTTCACCCAGTTCACCCGGTGGCACACGATTTCCCTCGGAATCCACTACTTGAGCCTCGACAAACAATAATGGTCTCCCTGCAGATCCAGGGTGTTCCGCATGTTCTTCAGGGCGCAGAACGGTACATGCAGGACCCATCTCGGATTGTCCAAACACATTATAGAAACCTAGTTCAGGCAGATGATTTTGCAGCCTTTCCAGAATCGGTCCAGGCATAATCGAAGCACCGTAGTAAGCCTTTCGCAGCTTTCCAAGATTCCAAGCAGTCAATTCCGGATGATTCGCCAACGACACCCAAACAGTCGGTGCGGCGAAAAAGGATGTAATCTCATCTTCTTCCATCGTCTTAAGGACAACATCAGGTATTGGTGCTGGTAGGACTTTATTCCATCCACCGACAAGCAATGCCGGCAACATAAACACATGCATCTGTGCCGAGTGGTACAAAGGTAGACTATGAAGTGCCCGATCTGACTCCTTAATATCCAAGCCTTGAATACAGCTCATATAGTGGTACATTAACGCTCGGTGAGTCATAATTGCACCTTTTGGCGCCGATGTGGTACCTGATGTATAAAGCAGTTGAGCGACATCTGTATCATCGACATCAAATTCATCTCTCTCCATAGGATGATGCTCTTCACTAAGGGCCCAAGTTAGTATTTCTTCTTCAAATTGCAACACCCTGCGGTGGCTGTTGGCTGACGTCCGTTTAATTTCATCGGTAAGTTCCCGATCGGCGATGATGAGCACAGGATCAGAATCAGTCAGAATATAGTCAAGTTCTCCTGCCTTCAATTGGAAATTCACAGGAACATGAATGGCTCCTATCTTTACTGCAGCGAAGAATAACAATACATATAAATCGGAGTTCCTCCCGTATGCAGCGATGCGATCCCCTTTTTCCACTCCCTGTTCCTGTAATCCAAGCGATATCAAAGTGATTGCCTTGTCCAGTTCCTGGTAACTCCATTCCCTCTCATCAAATACAATTGCTGTCCGGTGTGGTATCCGTGCTGCGGTACGGTGGACGGCTTCAGCTATTGTGCTGCTTCTCATGATTACACCAGTCCTTTCTCCATCTTCAACTCCTAGATTCATCGCCAAATTTTCTAAAAATAAATTATTATAGCAATATTTATTTTATATTTTAATTTACTCGTACTAGTCTGTCAATTAGTAAAAATTCATTATCAGGACTCTCTTCTCCTTGCAACCACGCCGTTTAATCGTTTTATGTATTGGGTAGATATTTTATTACACCCCAAATTTACTACAATAGTGGAGGAGAAAAGATGAAAACAAAAGAACAGAGTCTACTAACCAAGGAAGACTTCCATACCCGCAACGACTTACCCGAATGGTTATATAAGGAATATCAAACGTTTCATCAAACCGTTACAGATAAAACATTTCCATGTTTTTTCGGTATGCGCGGCGAGCTTAAAGGAGAACTGCGCTATGCATACGTAACACAAGATGATTGGAGTAACTTACCCTCCGCTTTAATAAATTTCCTGAAGCTATTTCAAGAACCCGATGCCAAACGCCATGGATTATTTGTATTTGTCGAGCCATTGGATACAGAAGGACAACTGGATGATTATCGGAAGCAATTTTGGGAGATTCTCCAATACTTGCACAATGTTGATGAGGTGAGCTGGCCTGAAGACTCGCCACGTGATCCTGACCATTATCTATGGGATTTTCATTTTCACGGTGAGCCGATTTTCGTATTTGGAAATGCACCAGCATATAAAAAACGAAAAACTAGGGATTTAGGCAATGCAATGGTACTTGGCTTCCAGCCGCGAAGAATCTTTAAAGGGTTGGAAGGTACAGAGCGGACAGGAGTGATGTCCAGAGAGCAAGTCCGCAAACGGGTAGAGATGTGGGATCAGTTGCCAAAGCATCCTGACATCGGGCATTACGGAGACCCGACTCATCATGAATGGAAGCAGTTTTTTATCGGGGATGATATTGAGCCGATTAAAGGGAAATGTCCGTTTCACCATAAAGAACAGGAATAACAATTAACCCTCCGGCTTTTCTAGCAGCTGGAGGGTTGTTTTATCTATCTTATAATCAAATGAAAATCAAAATGCACCAGATCCACCGCCACCTCCGCCAACACCTGTACCTGTGCCCGAATATGACGTACTACCACTTCCTGATTCAGCATATGTTTGGGTTGCCGCTCCGAAATTCAAGTGTGCTGTAGTGGAAAGTGCTAACATTAAAAATAATAGTTCGTCGGACTCTTCTTGATCATCCTTCTGATTATTAATTAAAAACCGATTTTTCTCGGCCAATTTCTTATCATTGATTCCTGTCGTGAAGATAAGCGCACGCTCTTTGTCATCATCTGACAACGTGTACCAGCTACTGGATTCCAGTCCGCTGAAATGATTCTTAAAATGGTCCCATTCTTGCTTAATGATTTGTCCTTTCACTGTTCTGGTCTTGAATATAAAAGCAAATGTAAGTAAGACGACCATTAAAGCTAAACTGATGAAAAGCCACATGTATAATTCATAGATTCCAAGTACAATCATCAATGGTATGAATAACAGGCTTACTACTCCTGTAAACCAACGAAGTTTCGCATGTTGATTGAACAATTGATGAGATTTGACTTCCTGCATAATCAAACCTTGATACTTGGCTAATTCGGTACGAAACATTTGCTGATTACTGGAGCTTTTCAACAATGATTCCAGTTGTTCGAATGAAAACGTTCCTTTTTCAGCCAACTTTCTAAACAAGAGATGAATCAGCTGACCCTCATGTTTATGCTCTGTTTGCTTGTTGATTAGATGATAGGTGTCATCACCACGTATTTCAATATTCCCTTTCCTTACTAAATCCATCATTCCGATGGTCAGCAAGTCACCTAAACCAGTCGTAAAATGACGGAAATAATAAATCGTCGCTGGCATACTCATCACTTCTTTAGGTACTATCGATCTGGCCGGAGTTTGCCGCTCCGCCTCCAAAAGAGTCGCCTGTCTTTTCCTCCAAGCATAAAAAAGTAATAGTAGGAAATATAGACTGAGCACACTAATGACTATTATGGCTACATTTTCCCAATTCTTCTGTGCATTTAAAAAGTCTGCTTCTTTATCTGCTAGTTCTTGTTGTTCATGCAAAAGTTTATCACGGATGGTTTCGTTATGCGTAACGGAGGCAGCAGAAAATATGTCTCTGTCATAAGCAACACGAATATTCCCCTTTTCTCCACCCTCTACTAATCCCATTTCAAAAATAACGACTCCATCATTTTCAATCTTTTCCGTTCCGTATGCCGAATGATATCCATAAGCGATGACGTCGCTCGTTGTCTTTGGCGGGTGGACGGTTATCGTCATATTTTCGTAATCTGTTTCATTATTTGAATCAAAAAACGGCCAATAAAATTGTGCCATATCCTCGTACACTTCAACGCCATTTTCAATAATATAGCTAAGTTCAATCGTTATCGTCTCATCTTCACCAGGCCGGTGAATGATATAAGTTGCATCTTCCTTTTCCACTTCAAGCTGCTTCCCATTTTCTTGGGCATTAAAATCGGTAATAGCAGCCCCTTTCTTAGGTATTAAACCGCGCGTTATCCCATTAAAATCTCCGTCAAATTCGTATGTGTGAAGTTCCGTTACGTGCACCATACCGTTCTCTTGCAAAAATGCATCAATTTTCGTTTCTTCTATACTAAAGTCTACAGCAAAAGCATGGACAGGAAGTAGAAAGCACCCAATAAAAGCTAGTAGTAATAGTAGAGTATATTTTTTCATCACGATCCCTCACTTTCCTATAGTCTATATACGGATCAGACAGGTAAAAAGTTTCATTCGATGGATTAGAGAATTTTTTCCAGTCAGCAATTCCACATATAAAAAAGGGCCCTCCACAACTAGAAAGCCCCCTTTTGATTCTGTTTATGAGATTGTTGTCCCATTCTCAACAGGTTGATCTGGCTTCAACAACACGACATCTCCCTCTTCCGGGACGCCTCCGATCACCAATACTTCCGATTTGAACCCTGCGATTCTTCTCGGCGGGAAGTTTACTACTGCGACCACTTGATTGCCGATTAATTGTTCAGGTTTGTACCTATTTGTAATTTGTGCCGAGGATTGTTTGATACCAATTTCACCAAAATCAATCTCCAACTTGATTGCAGGCTTCCTTGCCTCCGGAAAAGGCTCTGCTTTAATGACTGTACCAATTCGAATATCCAACTTCATAAAATCTTCAATCGTTGCCATCATGATACCTCCATTACTAAATTACTTTTCAGTCTATCCTTTCTATCTATCATTATAACAAGATGGTTTATCATATTCCCTATATTCCATAAGAATTTGTAGACATAGACGATTTACTTCATAAAAAAGATGCAACTCCGAAAATTTTCTTAAAAAAAATATCAAAATAAGTATTAAAAATTCGAAAAAGAGGAATAGAGTATGTTGAAGGATGGAGAGACTTCATAAACAAAAATGGAGAGCAATACATATCACCGCCGCGTACTTATTTATTGAGCTTTTATTCTACCAATACTACACTGTAATGAAGATAACCAACAAACGTACAGAAGGGATTAATTACACTAATGATTACATTTAAAAATGTTTCCAAGCAATATGACGAAACAATTGCTGTCAACGCATTAAACTTCACCATTGAAAAAGGCGAATTTTTTGTGCTGATCGGCCCCAGTGGATGCGGCAAGACAACTACGTTAAAAATGATCAACCGCCTCATTCCTTTGACTAATGGAGCAATCACCATCAACGAGAAAAAAATAAGTGAATATCAAATTGATGAACTGCGCTGGAATATCGGATACGTCCTGCAGCAGATCGCTCTATTTCCACATATGACAATTGAAGAAAATATCGCGATTGTTCCGGAATTGAAACAATGGAGCAAAGAAAAAATTCATCATCGGGTAACTGAATTGTTGGATATGGTTGGATTGGACCCTGATACATATCGGAATCGAAAGCCTAATGAGCTTTCAGGCGGTGAGCAACAACGAGTTGGTGTCATACGTGCTTTAGCTGCCGACCCAGAAATCATTTTAATGGACGAACCATTCAGTGCCCTCGACCCGCTCAGTCGTGAAAAACTGCAGGAAGATATCATTCATCTCCAACAATCGATCAAGAAAACAATCGTATTTGTCACACACGATATGAAAGAAGCAGTGAAACTTGCTGATCGGATTGCATTAATGAACCAAGGGGAAATTATCCAGCTAGGTACACCTGAGGAATTGATCAACCATCCGACCAATGACTTTGTCAGGGATTTTGTGGGCAATAGCGCACATGCGAATTTTGATTTTAACCTAGATAAGTATACGCAGCCTCTGAATCATACGGAACCTGGGACAGCTTCCATCTCTGCCACAGCAACGATGGAGGAAGTTTTAGCGAAACTAACCGAACATGTCGAAATAATCGTTGAAAAAAATGGAGTTCCAGTTGGTAAGGTTGACAGACAAATTATGATTCAATATTTCTCCCAACATGTAAATAAAGGGGGAAATGGCCGTGAATAATCTGATACAGGAGTTGCAAAATCGAAAGCAAGACCTCTTTCAAGCATTGATAGAGCATATTGAAATATCGTTCATCGCCCTATTTTTCGCAGTACTCATTGCTGTGCCTCTGGGAATCTATCTTACGAAAAAAGAGAAACTCTCAGAAAGTATCATCGGCATCACTGCAGTTTTACAGACCATTCCTTCATTGGCATTATTAGGTCTATTAATTCCTTTACTGGGGATCGGTAAAGTACCAGCAATCATTGCATTAGTGATTTATGCGCTGCTTCCTATCCTCCGCAACACCTACACGGGTATTAAGGAAGTCGATGCGTCTTTAATTGAGGCTGCTATGGCTATGGGAATGAATGCTAGGAAAAGACTGTGGAAAGTAGAACTCCCCCTTGCAATGCCAGTAATTATGGCAGGGATACGGACAGCGATGGTACTCATTATCGGAACAGCAACCCTTGCAGCTTTAATCGGGGCTGGTGGATTAGGGGATATCATCTTACTTGGAATTGATCGTAATAATTCAGCACTCATTTTGCTCGGAGCTATACCTGCAGCGCTATTGGCTATTCTTTTTGATGTGATATTACGGGGAATGCAAAAACTTTCTTACAAGAAAACTCTTGTCGCTACAGCAACCATTGTTGTTATAACGATTGGAATATCAGTCATTCCGAACTTATTCAATAGTAATCAGGACACCATCGTCATTGGCGGGAAGTTGGGATCCGAACCGGAGATCTTGATTAATATGTACAAAATTTTAATTGAGGACGAGACAGATTTACAAGTTGAACTAGAACCTAGTCTTGGTAAAACAACTTTTCTGTTTAATGCACTTGAATCTGAAAGCATAGATATTTATCCAGAGTTTACTGGAACAATTGTTACACAATTTTTAGAAGAAACCTCACTTAGTACGGATAGACAAGAAGTCTATGAACAAGCGAAAGACGGACTACTCGAAAGATATGACCTCGTTCTATTGGAACCGATGGAATTCAATAATACGTATGCATTGGCTGTATCACAATCCTTTGTTGAGGAGCACAATGTAGAAAAGATTTCCGATCTGCATGGTCTAGAAGAAGAAGTCAAAGCTGGATTCACTTTGGAATTTACCGATCGGCAAGACGGATATCTCGGTATTCAAGATTTATATGAATTGGAATTTCCAAATCTTGTAACGATGGAGCCGAAATTACGTTATACGGCAATCGAACAGGATGATATTAATCTATTGGATGCCTACTCCACGGATAGTGAGCTCAGACGTTATAATCTTACCGTATTAGAAGACGACCTTGAATTATTCCCACCGTATCAAGGCGCTCCGCTTTTAAGGAAGGAAACGCTCGAGGAATATCCAGAACTGGAGGGAATTTTAAATCAATTAGCCGGTAAAATCACGGATGATCAAATGCGGGAAATGAATTATCAAGTAGCTATCGAAGGAAAAAGTGCAGAGGATGTCGCTCGACAGTTTCTGGAGAATGAAGGGATTAGATAATTAGAGTCTCTTGTAAAAATGATAAAAGAAAGGCTTAGAATTTGAATTCTAAGCCTTTTCTTATATACGTTTTTCAGAAGTCCTCTCTTACGATGTCCTCAAAATTTTCTCCATCGCTTTTCCTTTTGCCAGTTCGTCAATCAACTTGTCCATGTAGCGTATTTCCTTCATTAGTGGGTCTTCAATTTCCTCCACTCGAACACCACAAATCACACCTGTAATCAACGACCGGGATGGATTCAACTTTGGAGCTTGAGCGAAGAAGTCTTCAAAATTTGTTTTCTTTTCTATTTCCGTTTCCAGCTCTTCTTGACTATATCCGGTCAACCAACGGATGATTTCATCGACTTCTTCTTTCGTACGGCCTTTTTTCTCCGCCTTCGTAATATAGTGAGGATATACACTTGCAAAACTCATCGTATAAATTCTATGCTTTGCCATGTTATCCCCTCCTCGTCTCTTCCAATACGTCCGCATGTTGACGTTCAAACTCATCCAATAATGCACGCACTTCATCTGTAGTTTCTGTGCTCATCAATTCATGTCTTAGCACGCTAGCGCCGCGAATACCACGGACATAAATTTTGAAAAAGCGTCGTAGTGGTTTGAATGGACGATCTTCCATTGCGGAATACTTGTCAAATAGATCCAAGTGCAATCTTAACAAATCAAGCAGTTCTTTACTGGTGTGCTCTTTCTTTTCTTTTTCAAAAGCAAATGGATTTTTGAAAATTCCACGGCCAATCATAATGCCATCCACACCATACTTTTCAGCAAGTTCCAAACCAGTTTGTCGATCTGGAATATCCCCATTAATCGTAAGTAAGGTATCCGGAGCTATCTCGTCCCGCAGTTTCTTGATTTCCGGGATGAGTTCCCAGTGTGCTGGATAGTTACTCATTTCCTTCTTCGTACGTAGATGGATGGAAAGATTCACGATATCCTGTTTCAACACATGTGTCAGCCAGTCGCGCCACTCGTCAACTTGAGTATAGCCGAGGCGTGTCTTTACACTAACTGGTAATCCTCCCGCTTTTGCAGCTTGGATAAGCTCAGCGGCAACTTCCGGACGGCGTATAAGGCCACATCCTTTTCCTTTGCCTGCCACATTAGGGACAGGACAACCCATGTTAATATCTAAACCTTTAAAGCCTTCTTCTGCCATCCCGATGCTCATTTGCTTGAAATGTTCCGGCTCGTCTCCCCATATATGGGCGACAATCGGTTGTTCATCCTCTGTATAAGTCAAACGACCACGTACACTCATTTTCCCCTCTGGATGACAATAGCTCACTGAATTGGTGAATTCCGTGAAAAACACATCTGGTCTGGCCGCTTCACTCACGACATGACGGAAGACAACATCAGTCACATCCTCCATCGGCGCCAGGATAAAAAACGGTCGTGGTAATTCACGCCAAAAATTCTCTTTCATCTATATTCAATCCTCTCATTAGCAATACAAGGAAAAACTAAAATAAAAGCAAAGATTTTTTTGCTCCTTTACACTTATATCACAATTAGGTCTTATTTATCAAACGGATTGGGTTGATTATGGACTACAGCTTTCTCTATCTCTTGGGCATATTCAATAAGTTCTTTTCTTGAGTCTACATACTGCGAGATCGAGCTGAAATGCTTTTCCCGGAAATTCACAAAAACACTTCTCAGTTCGTTATTAATATGCACATCATCGAGATAAACTTGAATTTCTTCTTCATCCAAATCATAAATTTTCCCGCTAAAATAAATTTTGTATGCCTCATCATCCGCTAAGGGTTTCCCGTTATTCGCATTGTAGTGTCTAATATAATCACTCGTTTTGACATCGAGTAACTCTGCATTTTTCCTAACTTCCAAATATTTATTTTTAAATGCATGGAGCAATGCTGCGAGTTCTTTGTTATGGTAGGCATATCTTTCCATCAAGTCGAGAGGATGGTCTTGTAAAATCTCAATAATTTCCTCCACAAAGAGGGGCTGAGAGTACATCACGTGAGATACACGAAACGCATCTCCACGATAATTCACAAAATACAATTTCTCTTTCAAGATGGATATTTCTCTCTCATAGTGATGCTTAAGTAATATTTTCTCTCTTCTTAATTGAAATCCCCAAAGGATTAAACCAACAATGACACCAGTAATAATACCGGAGAGTATTTCTGCACTGAAGAAACTCAATTTCATTCCCCCCTTTATCATGAGCTACCATCATTATACTGAATACAGAGTCCTCGCGCGCGTTCTCCTCCTCTTCTCTTTTATTTATCTTTCTCTTTATATATAGTAAAGTTTTGGGTCAAGTTCAGGGTCAAGTATGTTGTCAATATTTCCATTGATGAGTCAAGTGATAGATCAAGGATTACTCGGAATTCTATTCATGAAGGGGTCAAGTTCACGGATAGAAAATGCCATGAAAAAATAGGCAAACCACTGTAAAGTTCACAGCAATTCACCTTCCATTAATTAGTAACCCAAATTTTTTTCATAACTTGCCCCCCTTCTCACTACTATAATCGAGATTCACTCGAGTTTGGGGGTGAAATTTATTCTAATTTATAAATATCCGTTAAAGCTCCATTTTGCTAAATGGCAAAAACAGTTTAATTCCTCTTCTATTCGCTGGAAAAATGCGCATATCGGCAATTAAATGACTTGCATACCCAAAAGTGCAAGCATAAAACAGTAGATCATTACTCATATCCACTGCAAAAAGATGCGCGATATAAGCAAAGAATACTAAACCAATTAAAGAATGCGTGTACGATCGGTGCGATGATAAAGCGGCTCCGACAATATAAATTCCGATCAATAACAACCATAATTTGCTTAAGAAGAACCCTAGAACCCCAACACCAATCCCAGTAAGGATCAGCATAATCTTTTGAGAAAGTTTTTGGGCAAAAAATACAATCGCTCCTCCGATGACGAATCCAAGCCATTTTTCATTCTGACCAACTTGGACTAACGAAAGAACCATCATTAATAATCCGATAATCGTTGCAACACTTTTAAGCATTTTATCTGACAGTGATATTTTCTTTGCCAGCTTACCTCCTATATCTAAATCCGGTATTAAAGCTGATACCGTCCCAGCACTTACTAAAACTAATGTTGTCATTGGATCTGCTCCATACACATTAGCGATTACAAATCCTGTTCCAGCGCCGATTGCGCTGTGTGCTACTCCGTTCACTTCATACGCTCCTTTAACCTTTCATTCTCTATGTCATACACAAATCTATTAACCAACTAATTCTACTTCTTCCAAATTTTATTGTAAAGTATGAAACCTAGGGTTAGAGTTTGTCGTACTACTTAACACTGAACGAATATTAAAATGAGGTGTGGAATTGAAACGACGATTATCTTTCCTTTTATTATTATTCATGGCGCTTTTCTTAGCTGCGTGCCAAAATGAGGAGCCTGTATATTTCACAGATGCACAACTAGAAACTGTTTTACGGGAAGAAATCAACAAACCAGAAGGTGAATTATTTGTAGAGGATTTTGAAGAACTAACGGAGCTTGATTTATCTGGAATAGAAATCAGCGATTTAGAAGGTCTTGAGCTTCTACATCAACTAGAAATTATCCATCTAACAGAGACGGCGATTCCTGATCTATCCCCATTAACCGAGCTAGAGGCTCTAGAGGAAATTTTCATTTCTGAAGATATCGGAGACGAACAGCAGGCAACGATTGAACAATTGATCGATGCTGATATTGCCGTTCACTGGGTGGAGCCAGAAATCGTCGGTAGTCCCGATGGCCCTGGTGGATTTTTATGGAAAGTGGAAAATGATGATACAACGGTTTATCTACAAGGAACGATTCATGTAGGAACGGAAGATTTATTCCCTATGCACGAAACGATCGAAAATGCGTATAAAGAAGCTGACATCATCGTTCCAGAAATTGATTTGAACAACCTGAATCCGATTGAAATGCAAAATATCATGATGGAGCTTGGAACATTCCAAGATGGGACGACGATTGAAGATCATCTATCCGAAGAATCGTATGAAGCGTTAGATGCATTCTTCACCGAGCAAGGTATTCCACTAGGCCTCATGAAAACCTATCAACCATGGTTGTTATCTTCGTTCGTGCAACAATTGCTGCTGGAAGAATTAGGCTACACGGAAGGAGTGGATGAATATTTCTTATCGAGGGCGGAAAAGGATGGAAAGGAAATCATCGCCCTTGAAACAGCAGAAGAACAATTTCATGTATTGGCTAGTGCTTCCCTGCAGTATCAAATTCAAATGTTAGAAGAATCATTAGTCCGTTCAGAAGAATTTAATGAAAGTATGCAAGAATTACTTCAAGCGTATATGGAAGGCGATGCCGACAAAATGCTGGAAGATGCATTAGCCGAGGAAGCACAGATGACTGAAGAAGACGAAGCATTCATGGAAGCATTAAACGATAACCGAAATTATAATATGGCCGAACAAATTGTGGGATTCCTCGAGCAGGATGATGGCCAAACCTATTTCGTCATTGTAGGAGCACTTCACTATATTTTAGAGCCTCATATCATTTCCATTTTGAAAGATGAAGGATATGTAGTAGAACACATTCATTGATCACCGATACAAAAGTTTATTTAAAAAATCAAAAGACCTTCCTCTAGGAAGGTCTTTTCGTATACAACCTAGTTGACGGTAGCAGGCTTGCGCTCGATTGTGACTTTCTTACGTTCGATCGCGGCCTAACTTTAGACTCCTCATTGAACGTGAAATTTTCTTGCGTTTGATTGTAGCGTAAATTTAGGACCTTCATCAAATGTGAGACTTTCTTACGTTTGATTGCGGCCTTACTTTAGGCTCCTCTTCAAACGTGAGACTCTCTTACGTTTGATTGCGGACTTACTCTAGGCTCCTCTTCAAACGTGAGACTCTCTTACGTTTGCTTGCGGCCTTACTTTAGGCTCCTCTTCAAACGTGAGACTCTCTTACGTTTGCTTGCGGCCTTACTTTAGGCTCCTCTTCAAACGTGAGACTCTCTTACGTTTGATTGCGACCTAACTCTAGGCTCCTCTTCAAACGTGAGACTTTCTTACGTTTGCTTGCGGACTAACTCTAGGCTCCTCTTCAAATGTGAGACTTTCTTACGTTTGATTGCGGCTTACTTTAGGCTCCTCTTCAAACGTGAGACTCTCTTACGTTTGATTGCGACCTAACTCTAGGCTCCTCTTCAAACGTGAGACTCTCTTACGTTTGCTTGCGGACTAACTTTAGTTTGCTAATCAATCATGAACAGATTTCACTTTCCCAACTAAGCGATAATACGTTTTTTTCCTAGATAATATCATCTTTTACCAGACCATTTATGCAACGTCTCATGATTTTTAAGTTTCCATAGTTTTCCTGGCCAAAATGACAATCTGCCGATGACAGTAGTTAGTGCTGGTACAAGCAATGGTCTTACTACGAATGTATCGAGCAGAATACCGATTGCCGTAATTGTCCCAAAGTGGACAAGGACATCTAATGGCATGGTTGCAAGGACAGCAAACGTTCCCGCTAAGATGAGTCCTGCAGAACTGATTACCCCACCAGTTACAGAAACACTGTTTGCAATTGCATCTTTCAATGGCATAGACTTACGGTTATCCCATAGATTCGACACTAGGAAAATATTATAGTCAATTCCAAGTGCAACTAAAAATACAAAGGAGTAAAGCGGAATCGTCCCCTGGATGGCGGATACGTCAAAGAAATAATGAAGAACGATCCAACCAAGTCCGAGGGCTGATGCGTAAGATAAAATGACCGTAAACAATAGGTATACCATCGCAACGATAGAACGTAGGAAAATAACAAGCATCACTGCAAGTATCAATAGAAGTACAGGCATAATAACGTTTTGATCTCGACTAGTTGCCTGGTCAGTATCATAGAGCCCTGCCGTCTCCCCGCCTATCCAGACTTGATCCTCTGCATCAGTCACATCCACAGCTGCTAATGCCTCTGCCGCAATTTCTTTAAAATCAGGAATACTCTCTACTGCATCTGCAGAATATGGATCAATGGAAAGCGTCACTTCCCATTTCTTAATATCACTGTTTTCCGAACCTTCTTCTGCATCCGATACAATCTCAGCAAATGGATGTTCTTCAAGTTCAACTTTTAAATCCACTTCTTCCCCATTCGAATCAACAATGACCTCTAGTGGTGCAATTTCCCCTGGCGGGTAATGTTCAGAAATGAGGGTGAAACCTTCCCTAGACGGCATATCTTCCGGGAATGAATCAAGCAAGGCGTACGTGTATTGGATTTTCGGCACGAACGCAGCTAATCCACCAAGGATCACTAAAGTGACAAGAATAACAGTCCACGGTTTTTTCGTGACCAAACTGCCTATTTTATTACCAAATTTATTCGTTGTTTTTGGACGACGTAGTTTCTTCCCTTTTTTCTCTTCCATTTCTTGAATCATTTCCTCAGGTCGGGGTACAAAAGGAATAAAGGCGAATCGACCAAGTAACGCCAAAATGGCCGGGAGAACACTAAGCGCTGCAATTCCCATGATAAAAATGGATAAACTGAAAGGAACAGCAAAACGATAGTATGATGCATAAATTCCAAGCGCAAGTGACAATAGACCAATTACTGTTGAAGAAGAACTCATCATAATTGCGCCACCTACACCACTCATCGCATTTTTCAGCGCGACATATTTATCTCTTTCATGGCGTAATTCATCTCGATAACGGGAAATCAAGAATAAACAGTAATCTGTCCCAGCACCAAATAACAATACAGTCATAATTGAAATCGCCTGTGCATCTACTTCAATCCAACCCTTACTTGCCAAGAAACCGAGTAGTGGACTGATGACACCATAAGCGATACCCACTGCAACAAGTGGTACCAGAGCTAGAATCGGTGAACGGTATAAAATAATTAGTAATGCAAATACAATAACAACTGTAGCAATCAATAATGCAATATCTGCGTTGCTGAATAAAGAAACGGTATCTGTCTGAATTCCAACTGGTCCGGAAAAACGAAGATGAAGACCTGATTCATCCAAGTCCTTTTCTGTAATCTCTTCTCCAGCCTGTTCTTCAATCAGTGCACGTAAATCCTCCAAGATGACACTATATTCATCCGTTGTTGTTCCACCTTCAAAAAAGATTGGAGTAGTTAGAGCTTCTCCATCTTCTGAAGCACTCCCGAACAACGCTTCAACTGGCATTTGGTGAAATGGCGGTATCGTCTGTTGCTTATCAAGTGGTTCATTCTCTAAATCTTGATAAAGCTCCTGAATGAGCTCAAAATCTTCCATCTCCAACCCATCATCACGATGCCATACAAGCAGCAATGGAGTTCCCGAGCCGTCGGCAAATTCCTTAGCTGCGATTTTTGACGCTTCAACCGACATCATATCATCGGGGAGCAACTGTTGATCTGTTGTCTCTTCCTCATTCACTTGTGGCCAAATGAAGGATACAGCTACTATTAAGATGATCCATATAAAAATCGTAAGCCAGCGTGTTTTTAGACCGGCAACAAAGCCACCCCAGCGCTTAAGTAAATTTTTCACAATTCCATTCCTCTCTACTTAAAAAATAAGTACTCAATAATTATATATACCCGACAGTTAATTAATCAAGCATAAAATTCATATGTTATAATTATTTTACATTAATATTTTGGAGATGGATGAACGATGAAGAAAAAGCAACGTGCATTAGGCCGTCCACGTAAGGAACAAGGAGCGATGGCAACGGAAGAAATAATATTGCATACAGCTACTGGTCTATTTTTAGAAAAAGGTTTTCAGCATGTATCAATGGATGACGTAGCCAAAAAATGCAATGTCACAAAAGCAACTGTTTATTATTACTATAAAACGAAAACAGATCTCTTTATGGATAGTATGATTAAACTTATGGTTCGTATTCGAGAGAGATCCTCTGCGATCTTGTCTACTGACGAACCCTTAAAAACACAATTATTCCAATTTGCAAGTGCACACTTGAAAGCTACTGTTGATATAGATATTAATACATTCATGAAGGAAGCCAAAATTACGCTATCACAAGAGCAAATGGAAGAAATGAAAAAAGCCGAAGATGCGCTATACAATGAACTGGAATCCGCTCTAACCAGATCCATGGAGCGGGGAGAAATCCGAAAATGCAACCCACGGCTTGCGACGCTGGTTTTTGTAAATTTATTGACCGTCAAAAATTCAATGGATGAAAGCTATCAAAATTCATTTGATTCTGTGGAAGATTTAGCAAAGGAATTAGTTGATTTTTATTGGAATGGATTAGCGGGAGGAAATTGAAAAAGGCTACAATCCATGCATATAAAATAATGAAATTGCAACACTATTACTGGAGGTGTGGCAATTGTCCAAGAATAAAGGTAAAAAAGCAAGATCAAGTGTAAATCCACAAGGCCATTCAGAGGATGTGGCTGATCAACAGCCTAAATCACAATTGGAACAGCGTGCAAAGAAAAGAAACACTAAAATTTAATGAAGAAATAGATTGCCCCCTTTTGGATACAGAATGTTGTATCATCCCGTTTTCAAAAGGGGGCATACTTTCCGAATAGCATATTAAACATGGTACGGAAAGTCGATATCGATCTTTTAAATCAAAAAGAGCCATTCCCAAGAATGACTCCAGAGACTATTATAGAAAAAACACCGCAATGAATGTCATAATTGTCAAACCGATAATGACTGGGAAGAAGTTTTTACGGACCAAGTCCATGACAGACACTCCACAGAAACCGGCAATGGCGATTAGTGACGACCATGCAATAATTGTTCCGCCACCTGTCCAGATTGCTCCCATTTGTCCAATTGCAGCTAATGTGGACGCATCAATGGAAGCTGTTTCCAAGGAAGCTGCCAGAGCACCGGTAAGAGGTAATCCTGAGAATCCCGATCCATCCAGCCCTGTGATGATACCAATTACCAGTATACTTAACCCTGCAAGTAAAGCACTCTGCGGTAAGAATTCTTGAGTGGCCGTGACCAAATCGAATAATAGCGCGGGTCCTTCTTCTACCCCTAGTATCTTGCCGGAAAGCTCAGGACTTCCTAAGAAGAAAAAGCCTGCAATCGGAATAACCGGCCCCATTGCTTTAAAAGCAAACACAAATCCTTCTGTAATATGATTACTAATGTAATCTAAGGCATGATGCCTTCCAAAAGCAACTGTCGACAACAATAATAGAATTACTGCTACACCGCCAACAAAGGCTGCACCATCTCCCCCGACCAGATCACCACTTTGAGCAAACAGCTTATTGTACATCATATAAATAACGACGATAAGGAGAGATAAAGGAACTAATATTGCAAAGATTTTACTCCAAGTGGTCAGATGAGCAGTTCTCACTTTATTTGTAGACTCTTCCGTAGTCTGCAGTGTTTTCAGATCCTTTTCGTTCAACGGATCATCTTTAGAACGGATGGATTTCCTGTTCAATAAGTAAGCTAAGAGAATCGCTACTCCACCAGAAATCCACGACATGACAAACGCTTTATCAGCTATAGACTCGACATCTACCCCAGCAGCAGGAGCAGACAAACTTGGTGCCACTTGCACAATATAATCTGAGGATAGTGCCATCCCCTGTCCAGCGAGTGCAATGGCAACTGCAGCAGTCATTGCAGGCAATCCAGCTCGGATGGCTGCTGGAACAAGTAATGCACAGATTAATGGAACAGCAGGTGTCGGCCAAAAAAACAATGAAATAATATAAGTGACTGCTACTAATACGAAAAACGAAATATGGCCATTCACCATCAGTTTCTGGATAGGTTGAATCATCCTTCGATCCGCACCTAAATCACGTAAAGAATGCAGGAGAGCCAGCATGAACGTAATGATTAAAAATATACTGAACAACTCTTGCGCAGCAACTAAATTCGCATGGAAGATCGACGTAAATCCACCAACGACACTCCCCTTATATACCCACGCGATAATAAAGGTTCCGAGTAAAGTCGGTAAAACCACACCTTTCCGGAAAATCATTGTCATTATAATCAACAAAGTAAACAAGCCATAGAGTAAATGAGCAATGGTCAGTTCCAAACGTACACTTCCTCTCCTTGAACATGCTATAGCCTATGCTGGGACAAGGTGAAACGCTACATGGAACTGGTGTTGAAATCAAATAAATTTAATCTCAATTTAGGTTTATTCCCACTTACAAATTCATAATTAAATGTATGTGACAAAAGCTTACGTTTGATTAGAACTTGATAATTCTACTTCTTATCGAACGAGAGAACAGCTTATGTTCGATTAAACATTATAATTCTGCCTCTAATCAAACGTGAGAACGGCTTACGTTCGATTAGACATCATAATTCTACTTCTAAGCGAACGAGAGAATGGCTTACGTTCGATTAGACTACTTCTAAGCGAACGAGAGAACGGCTTACGTTCGATTAGACATCATAATTCTACTTCTAATCGGACGCGAGAAAGGCTTACGTTCGATTAGTCATCATAATTCTACTTCTAATCGGACGCGAGAAAGGCTTACGTTCGATTAGTCATCATAATTCACCCTCTAATAGAACGTGAGAACAGCTTACGTTCGATTAGACATCATAATTCTACCTCTAATCAAATGTGAGAATGTCTTACATTCGATTAGCCTTAATAATTCTCCCCCTAACCGAACGTGACAACATCTTACGTTTGTTTAGCCATTACAATTCACCCCCCTAATCGAACGCGAGAATATCTTACATGACGTCTCTCCTATAACTTTACCGTTTGAGGTAATGAAAAAGCCTCTCACATCTCCTTCAGATATCGTATATACATAAAAAGGACGAATTCGCTAAGAATTCGTCCAGTAAACAATTTCATCTTTCATTTTTCTAACTCCGATTCAGCTCATCAGAGTACTTCATTTCAACCCTTTGGACAATGATAGTCTACCTTTATTTCCTCTATCAAGCTGCTTTTCCTAATCATTTCCAAACAGGTTGGTAAGCACCTTCGAACTCTTCCAAAACAAATTCTGCTACTTCATCAGAGTAGTAGTAACTTTTTAGTTTTTCGATTACCGGGTCATTCAAATTCTCCTCGCGAACAACCAATTGGTTCACATATGGAGAATCCGAAGACTCCGTAAAAAGTGAATCCTTCAATGGATCCAAGCCATTTTCAAGTGCATAATTACCGTTGATCACAGCCAAATCCACTTCATCAAGCATCTTTGGAAGCTGTGCTGCATCGAGTTCAATAAATTCCAGATTCAAATCATTCGTTACAATATCAAGCGGTGTTGCATTTTCCCTTGTTTCCTCATCGAGTTCAATCAAGCCAGCTTCTTCAAAAATTATAAGTGCTCTCGCTCCATTTGTCGGGTCGTTTGGAATACCAACCTTCGCATTTTCAGGTGTATCGTTAATATCATTTAATGTATTAGAGTAGACACCAATCGCACTTAACGTTGTTGGGAATGCTGCTACTAGATTCGTTCCATGGTCCTCATTAAATTGCTCCATAAATGGCTTATGTTGATAACTATTGACATCCAACTCTCCTTCAGCAAGTGCAGTATTTGGGATAATATAATCTGTGAATGATACGATTTCAATCTCCAACCCATCTTCTGCGGCAATTTCCTTCACCACTTCAAACACTTGCTCATGCGGACCAGCTGTTACACCTACAACCAACTTGTCCTCACTCAACGCATTGCTATTTTCTTCGGTAGTCCCATTTGTCTCCGCTGCTGCTTCGTTATCCGTTTCCTCATCCCCGCTTCCACATGCAACAAGTAATAGGACGAGTAGAAGTGAAGCAAGTAATAGTAATCTTTTCTTCATTTGTATTTCCCCCTGTTTTATATTCTTTCATTTTCCACAAAAAAAGTATGCCTTTCACTTCTGAAAGACATACCGATACAAATTATTCAGCTTATCTTTCAGAATGAAAATCCATTCTGTAGGAATTGGCACCTACCTAACATTATGTTAGGGGTTGCTGGACGTCATTGGGCCTAGTCCCTCGGTCACTCTTGATAAGTTCCATTTATTTAGTTTTTTGCAAAAAATTACTCTGCTTGCTATTATAGAGCATTTCGATTATTTGTCAAACTATTATATCTTTTTTCGCTTTTCATGATAAAAATCACAAATAGGTAAATAGAATCAGAATGTTAAATCAGATTTACATCCAACTGTTGCAGTAGCCATTTCGGGACAACTAGCCGTGCGGTTTTCTGAGGGTTCACAATTTGGCAAACTTCTAACTGGGCATTCATACTCATCAGCATCGTCACTTCACTGATCGGGCGGCCTGATTTCTGAGCAATGCGTTCAATCATTAATGTAGTCGCAAGCTTTGCTGCCTGGTCTAAAGTTTCACCTGAAGCAATTTGTGTGAATACTTCATCATTTTCTAGCATGGGCTGTACAATTTCTTCTCCTTTGATTACATCCAGCGTTACAGTAACTTCCCCTGCAATTTCGACTCCGGAACCACTTACTTCACCATCTCCCATTGCAGCATGAAGATCACCTAAAGCAAATAATGCACCTTCTGCAGCAACTGGGAAATATAAGGTTGCTCCTTCCTTAACCATCTTGTTGTCCATGTTTCCACCATGAGCACCTGGAGTACCGGAATTCACTCCTTCCCCTTCTGGAGCAACACCAATTACACCAACCATTGTATTCAATGGGGCTTCCACACCATTAAAATGAACTTTACCATCTTTGATTTCCATGATTTTCGCTTCCATTTTTTCAATGGAATCACCCATTACACCTAATTCAGGTACGACTGCCATTACACCTTGATCATTAACATCAATTTTTTCAATCTTAACTTTTAAGATATCCCCTGGCTCTGCACCTTCTATGAACACCGGACCTGTTGCCGGATTAATCCGGTTCCAGTCAATTCTCTCAATTACAGTATCTTCTGTTTGGATTTGGTCTTCAAAACAATCATAAGTCTCAATTGTTAAGGTGGTTCCTGGTGCTACTGTTTTTGTAGGTTTATTCTCCTTGTTGAATTCATATATGATGCCTGTGTCTTTATTGAGCTTTGTGATAACTGTTGCCATTTACTCTCCTCCTGTGTATACGGTTAATGCTACTTAAAGATTTATATAGTATTCTATCAAATTTTCAGATTATATGCACTTTCTTCGCATTTCCAAAACTTGTACTCTAGTTTATCCTGAATTCAACTGTCAGTGTATGAAATCCCATTTCTCGGTTATACTTTTACAAGTCAAACTGAAGCTTGATAGGAGGAATAGTCTTGGAATTTCCAACGATTCACACAAACATTTTGGATGGCGTTCTTGCAGTACCAGCAGTTTTAATATTGACGCAGTGTTTTAAATTGTTTCCGATACCAAGACAATATTTTCCTACAATCGCAAGTATCTTAGGCTTTTTAATATCTATCCTTATTAGTCATCGTGGAGATTTATGGGCTGGAGTTTTTATGGGGGCATTTTATGGATCTGCTGCAATAGGTACATATTCCTCCTTAAAAACTGCTTGGTGCGCATATAAACAAAAAAAAGCGAAAAAGAGGAAGAAGCCCAGACTCCAAATAGACTAACACAATAAAATGAGACAATAAAAAACACCTTCGAAATGGTATAATCAAACCAATACTAATTCGGAGGTGTTTTTGCGTGGGCAAAAACGTTTATTC
>NZ_JBHUDE010000021.1:0-1627 GCF_042678205.1 Oceanobacillus luteolus | reverse complement strand
ATTCACTTAACTAAGTTACAGTAAATAAAGCTTACATTTTTGCCTATTGGTCAATTAAGACCACAAATAGCTTCCGCTTCCTATATATAGGTTGCTTTAGCTAGTAAATTTTGATGTCGTTGTTACTCTTATTTAGTTTTCAAGGTACAAAAATGGAGCCTAGCGGGATCGAACCGCTGACCTCCTGCGTGCAAGGCAGGCGCTCTCCCAGCTGAGCTAAGGCCCCGTATTTATTATGATAGATGGTGGGCCTGAGTGGACTCGAACCACCGACCTCACGCTTATCAGGCGTGCGCTCTAACCAGCTGAGCTACAGGCCCATCTATATTTAAGTTGATTAAGAGAATATATTACTCTNCGTTTACTTACAACTACCCGAGGCATATCGGAGTTAGTCCCGTCCTTCATCGGCTCCTAGTGCCAAGGCATCCACCGTGCGCCCTTATTCACTTAACTAAGTCACAGTAAATAAAGCTTACTTTTTTGCCTATTGGTCAATAAAGACCACAAATAGCTTCCGCTTCCTATATATGGTTGCTTTAGCTAGTAAATTTTGATGTCGTTGTTACTCTTATTTAGTTTTCAAGGTACAAGCAGAGAGATTTGCTCCCTCAAAACTGAACAAACAACACAGTATGTTTCATCTAACGAAGTTAGATGTTCCGAAAATAGTCTAGCTCCGGCGACCAGCAACTAGCAAACTTCACACCCTTCCAATCGATAAGTCAACATCAGCTCCCTATGGTCGCTGTGTTTCCTTTATCTCATTCCAGAGTGTTCCAGTTTGTATGTTGCTAAACGGTCGCCTACGCCTTCTTATATATCCTTAGAAAGGAGGTGATCCAGCCGCACCTTCCGATACGGCTACCTTGTTACGACTTCACCCCAATCATTAGTCCCACCTTCGGCGGCTGGCTCCAAAAGGTTACCTCACCGACTTCGGGTGTTACCAACTCTCGTGGTGTGACGGGCGGTGTGTACAAGACCCGGGAACGTATTCACCGTGGCATGCTGATCCACGATTACTAGCGATTCCGGCTTCATGCAGGCGAGTTGCAGCCTGCAATCCGAACTGAGAATGGTTTTATGGGATTTGCTTCACCTCGCGGCTTCGCTCCCCTTTGTTCCATCCATTGTAGCACGTGTGTAGCCCAGGTCATAAGGGGCATGATGATTTGACGTCATCCCCACCTTCCTCCGGTTTGTCACCGGCAGTCACCTTAGAGTGCCCAACTGAATGCTGGCAACTAAGATCAAGGGTTGCGCTCGTTGCGGGACTTAACCCAACATCTCACGACACGAGCTGACGACAACCATGCACCACCTGTCACCGCTGTCCCCGAAGGGAAAGTCATGTCTCCATGACGGTCAGCGGGATGTCAAGACCTGGTAAGGTTCTTCGCGTTGCTTCGAATTAAACCACATGCTCCACCGCTTGTGCGGGTCCCCGTCAATTCTTTTGAGTTTCAGCCTTGCGGCCGTACTCCCCAGGCGGAGTGCTTAATGCGTTAACTGCAGCACTAAGGGGCGGAAACCCCCTAACACCTAGCACTCATCGTTTACGGCGTGGACTACCAGGGTATCTAATCCTGTTTGCTCCCCACGCTTTCGCTCCTCAGCGTCAGTT
>NZ_JBHUDE010000020.1:0-5200 GCF_042678205.1 Oceanobacillus luteolus | reverse complement strand
AGGAATATCCCAGAGCGTCCAAGTCATTTGACATATCAACAGGTTGATTAACAAGGGAAATAATAGGCGGAAACTAAGTGCCTAAACATAATATACGAGGAGGAATTTCTATGGAATTCAAAATTGAAAAGAGAGAGAAGTTTAACATTGTCGGTGTATCGAAAAGAGTGCCGATCCAATTTGAAGGGGAAAATCAGGCGATTATGGAGTTGGCCCAATCCATAACCGAAAAGCAAAGAAAGCAAATGCGTGAGTTAGCTGATTTGGAACCTCATCATGTATTGAATGTCTCTTATGACTTTGACGAGGACTATTTGGAGGAAAAGGGTTATCTTACGCATATGATAGGTTTTGCAACTACTAAGGATAATCCATATGATGATTTGGAGCAGATTACAATTGAGGAAAGCTTATGGGCAATTTTTCCGAATGAAGGTCCATTTCCTCAAACACTTCAAGAGACACATGCAAAAATATACGGCGAATGGCTGCAAACGGCAGATTATGAACCAACAGACCTACCAGGATTTTCTTTTACAAAGCATAATGGGAATCAGGACAAAGTGTATAGTGAAATTTGGATGCCAGTAAAGAAAAAGCAAAGATGACAGTTATGTTTTATAAGTACAATCTCTTCGAAAGTTAGAGGATAAAATCTAACTTTCGAAGTCTTTTATATGAGGATGTTGTCTTCATCAGTCTAAATAATGTCTCATCCAAACATTGGGTTCCGTATAAACGCCTCTATTTGCCGATTTATCTATATATAATGGAGCTAAACCGTCATCTATAACATACCTCCCTGTAGAAGGGAATTTCATATCCGTCCACTCTTCCCATAACTCGATGGGGGCTGGAATAACCATGGATTTTTCTGCTACTTTAATGATGGAAGCGCCAAGTTTAAAATGTGTTCTGATCCAAGGATCAAAAGGTGTACCGTCCTCTCTTTTCCAGCCAATGTATTCTTCCATTGGGATGAGTGGGTATTTGGATTTTAAAGAAGGGCGAACAGGAGCTACCATATTTTTAAAATTTCCTTTGATCGCTAAATCTCTCATTTCCTTCACCATGATGCGACTCAACCCTTTATTCCTATGTTGTGGGTGAATGACGATTGCTATAGCTGACAGTGTATTTGGTTGTTTATTTGTATCATAATCTAAGGTGCCTTTTTCAAACACTCCATCCCATCCTGTTGGCAAACTATCTGTATGACCATCCCATTGAAAAGGAATGGAATTTCCGCAAGCGATTCCTTTCGATTCCTCGTCTAAGAGAATAAACTGAAATCCAGGAAAACGAGAAAGTAATTTATCCCAATATTTTGCCGAGATGGGGCTCTCTCTCATAAATTTGACCCAACCAATGCTGTGTAATTTATTTAATTCCTCTTTTAAATCTGGACGCTCTTTTAATGTAACTGAGGTATAATTATTAACCATTTAAATAGCCCCTTTTTTATAAATTAAATGAACCAGTATTTATTAATTCAATATCGGTTTTTATTTTCCTTCTCTAGGGATCAATCCTTTTGTTATTACTATTATGCTTTCTTATAATCACTATGAAATAATTTAAAAAAGATATTGTAATCAGCATGTACATTTGCTATGATTGATTCCGGCAATTACAGAATGGAGGTTTTCTTGGTGACAGCATCAATCAGATTACGCTTTAGAAGATTTTTAGCTAATTAAATACAATGAAACTCTGTCTACGGGCAGAGAACGGGATTGATCTGTCTATTTTTAAGGAAACCAATATTTGCGGTTATTTTTAAAAGAGGGATACTTCCCTCTTTTTTGTGTTTAATGAATGAATTCAATCTCCGTTAAATATACTAAAGTTGAAATTAGAAAACGAGGTAAAATCATGACAAAATCAAATGAAGAAAAATATGAGTTTTTATCAGAAAATCCCAATGTTAAAACGGTGCCGATTATGGCTGCTCTTATCATTGGTGCATTTTTTGCGATTTTAAATGAAACACTACTAAACATTGCGCTAACAACTTTAATGGATGAGTTTGGAATTACCTTGCCTACCGTACAATGGGTGGCAACTGGATTCATGTTGATGATGGGAATTGTAATCCCTATATCTCCATTATTCATGCAATGGTTTACGACGAGGCAATTATTTATTGGAACGATGACGGTCTTTACAATTGGAACGGCGATTGCAGCAATGGCCCCTACATTTTCTATATTGTTGACCGGTCGTTTGATACAAGCGATAGGAACCGGGCTGTTAATGCCGGTTATATTCAATGTATTCCTGCTAATCTACCCACCAGAAAAACGAGGTAAAATCATGGGGATAGTCGGCTTAGTCATTATGTTTGCCCCTGCGATAGGGCCTACACTATCTGGAGTTATTGTCGACTACTTGGGATGGAGATTCCTTTTTATATCAGTACTGCCGTTCGCAGTGTTTTCTGTTCTTTTCTCACTTAAATTTTTAGTGAATGTATCCGAAGTGACGAAGCCTAAAATTGATTGGCTATCGATTATATTCTCAACCATAGGTTTTGGTGCAACGATTTACGGATTTAGTTCCGTAGGTGAAAGTGAAGCTGGTTTCTTATCTCCCGATGTTCTCTTTTTCATTATTATCGGAGTAGCTGGAATTACTTTATTTGCAGTTAGACAGTTTAAGCTTAATGAACCATTAATGGACTTGAGAGTCTTTAAATTACCAATGTTTACACACGCGGTAATCATGTTTGTCATTATTGTTATGACAATGTTTGCCTCCGAGCTGATCTTGCCGGTATTTATGCAAGGTCCAATGGCTCTTGCACCCGCAGTTGCTGGGATGTTGCTGCTGCCGGGCAGTATTTTAAATGGGATAATGAGTCCATTTATGGGTGCTTTATTTGATAAAGTGGGACCGCGAGTAATGATGATTCCGGCCACAATCGTACTTGCTGGGACTATGTTTATGTTTAGCAGGATGACTGCGGACACACCAACTTGGGTAATCATCGTCGGTTTCATGTTGATTATGCTTAGTGTCTCCGCAACGATGATGCCAGCAGAAACAAATGGACTGAATCAGCTGCCAAAAAGGTTATATCCACATGGTACGGCAGTGATGTCAGCATTACAGCCATTGAGTGGAGCCATTGGGGTCTCCGTATTTATCAGTATTTTAAACGCTAAACAAGCTAGTTATTTATCGGGTGTTACAGATCCAACGTCGCCGCAAGTCATGTCACAAGCGATGGTTGTTGCGGTGGAACATGTTTACTTTATTATTTTTATTATTACACTTGTTGCCGTAGTTCTATCATTTATCGTATATCGTGCAAAGCCTGTTAATGAAGACGTCCCTGCTGAAGGATAAGAAATTGACATTTATAGAGAACAGAATGATTTCCATTCTGTTCTTTTTTTATACCTTTAGCCAGATGGATGATAATGTATTATTTATTCTGTATACTATAGAAAAAAGAATATTTATTATATTTAGAGGGATATGTATGACAAGTAAATGGAAAATGTTATTTCAAACATTAATCTTTATTGGTGTCATACCGATAACATTGGCAGGCCTCAATATTTGGAGAGAGTATATTGGACCTTATGTATATTGGTTCGCAGCCCTGCTTTGGATTGGCTTGATTGGTGATTCTATCATCAAAAGATTGGAAAGAAGAAAAAATATGATGATCAATAATAAAGGGGAGCCATAAATTGTTGGAGTTGACACAACAGATTACCGATATTACGGGAAAAGCTGGAGGCAGTTGGGGGATTTCTCTATTTGATTTAAATAATGAGAAATCTTGGGGGCAAAATGAACATCGGCCATTCTACGCTGCGAGCATCATTAAAATACCAATTATGATTGCGGTATTTGCGGCAGCAGAACGGAAGGAAGTTAACCTGAAAGATACACTGATATTGGAGCAGGAAGATATCGTCGGTGGTTGCGGTGTCCTCCAACATATGACTCCAGGTATTCGTTTGACCATCGAAGATCTTGTTACTTTAATGATCATCCAGAGTGATAATACAGCGACCAATATGCTGATTGATTTCCTTGGAGTTCAGGAAATCCAGCAAACGATGAAAAATATTGGATTAAGACAGAGCAATTTTTTTCATAAAATGATGATTGGACAGAGGGACAGTCAGCGGATGAATGTAGTTACCGCTGACGAAATGACAAGGATGCTTAAAAGCTTGTATCTTGGGAGAATTGTATCTGAGTATGCATCGACCCAGATGCTTCAGATTCTCAAGAAGCAACAGATCCGAGATTCCCTTCCATCAAAAATTCGCCATCCAGATAAAGCTACGGGCAATTTACAATGGGAATTGGCGAACAAGACAGGAAATGTTCCAGGAATACGGCATGATATTGGATTATTTTCTGTTGGTGAACGAGTAATTGCGGTGTCTGTATTGTCAGAGGGGGCGGATGATTTTACTTCAGCCGGAACAATCGGTGAAATTGGACTGATGATTCATAAATATCTAGCTCAAAGCCTGTGAAATTATTAATCTCTTTTGGTAGCGCAGAAAATAATGATTAGGGGAAACTATGAGATGGAAAAAATCAAATGGATGTTATATATAGGTGCATTATTATTGATTGGGATTCCAATGTTATTTGTTTTCACAGAGAGTGTGACATTCAGTTCCTTTGTCCGTCATATGCTGATCGGCTCTTCAATTGGATTATTAATTGCAGGATTGGTCATTAACGCCCATCAAAAGCGAAAAGCGAATAAAAGTTTTACTGTAGATATTGGTATCGCAATCGGATTATTACTAGTATTAGTGTTCAGGTTGGCTGGATGAACTACTAGTAAACATTGAATAATTAAAGANCGACCACCAGATCTCACCAAAGAAGGAGGCGCGTCCCATGCAGGACAAGAATAGTTTAGCACATACGCAGTGGAGATGTAAGTATCACATTGTTTTTGCACCAAAATACAGGAGACAAATTATCTACGGTAAGTATAAAAGAAGTATCGGACAAATTATAAGAGAGCTCTGCGAAAGGAAGGGGGTTGAGATACACAAGGCAAATGCATGTAAAGACCATATTCATATGCTGGTAAGTATTCCACCTAAAATAAGTGTGTCTCAATTCATGGGTTATCTAAAAGGAAAAAGTAGTTTAATGATTTTTGATCGTCACGCGAATTTAAAGTATAGATATGGTAACCGCAAATTCTGGT
>NZ_JBHUDE010000019.1:0-7155 GCF_042678205.1 Oceanobacillus luteolus | reverse complement strand
GCTATTTTCTATTTACTGGGGTTTTGTCCCAGCCTCTTTTTCTTTATGAATGATCACTTCTGCACGCAGCAACAAAACCACTGTAGATTTTATTTGATACTTCATCATCACTTCGGGCACTCATATGCTCCGGATGCCATTGCAATCCTAACGCAAACTGGTGCACTTCACTTTCTACCACTTCTACAACCCCATCTTTTGCAAGACCGCTAATAATCAGATCTTTACCAGGTTTTCGATTTGCTTGATGATGAAAACTGTTGACACGGATTACTTTTCGACCAGCCAATCGATGGATTAAAGAGCCTTCTGTTAATTCCACATCATGAACCGGAACATAATTTGCTGCTTTTTGGGAATGCTGAACAAGCTCCCCTTCAATTTGCGAGTGGATATCTTGATACATATCTCCCCCTGTAGCAAGATTGAGCATTTGTGCACCTTTACAAACACCAAGAATCGGCTTATCTTTCTCCAACATTTTCTGGATGATTTCTATTTCAAAAGCATCCCGCTCCGGTTGGAATGTACCTAATTTAGGATGGGGCTCTTCATTAAAGTAAATTGGATCAATATCATCCCCACCAGTTAAATATAATCCATCAATCTTCTCCACTACTTCAGCAATTGTTTTGGAGTCGGATAAATAAGGCAGTACCACTGGAATACCTCCTGCCTTTTCAATAGCGAGCAGATTATTTTTTGTTACATAATAACTCTTATTGTCCATCTCCAATGCTGGAGAAACACCAATCAATGGTTTCATGTCTTCTCTTCCTCTCTATTTCTATTCCTTCTAAAATACAATTCGCCATTTTTTGCGTATTTCCTCCCTCCATCCATCGCTAGATAAGGTTGCCAACAGAAAAATATGGTATATTAGAGAAAAATTCCTGCTAAAGGTGGCTTCTATAGTGATACAACAATCAACCACACCTCTAAAATTACTCTTATTCAGCTTTCATGCTTCGAATACGATACTTATCAGCTTTTTACCATTATATTTACAATACCAAGGCTTAAGTGGTACAGAAATCGGATGGATTCTTGCGACAGGTCCACTTGCTTCCATATTTGCACAGCCTTTTTGGGGATATCTGAGTGATAAATTCAAGACAGTAAAATGGATTCTGTTCATTTGTATTCTCGGACTCCTGATCGGAGCAATAATCTTTTTCCAAATGAAGACAATTGTTTCCCTTGTCATTATTGGGGCACTATTTTTCTTTTTTTCCACTCCAATTGGAGGATTAAGCGACAGTTTAGCGCAGCGTAGAGCGGATGAATTACGAATCAGCTTTGGATCCATTCGTATGTGGGGTTCTGTAGGTTTCGCAGCTGCTTCTCTTTCTATCGGCGTATTGTTAAACCAATTTGGAATTCAATATATTCATTGGCCATATTTGTTGTTTGGTACCATCGCTTTAATCGTCATCATTCAATTAAAGGATGTTTCTGTTGACCGTACTCCTGTTAAATTAGGTGATGTAAAACAAATCATTATGAATAAGCCATTGATGTTATTCTTTCTATTTATACTGTTCATCACCATTTCCCACAGGACGAATGACAGTTATTTAGGTATATATATTATGGAGCTCGGTGGCAGCGAAAGCCTCGTAGGTATTGCCTGGTTTATCGGAGTTTTAATGGAAGCTATTGTTTTCGCGACTGCATCCAAGTGGTTTAGGAAATATCATACGATTGTTTTCATTATCTTTGCTGGTATCATATACAGCATTCGTTGGGTCATGTATGCGTGGTTTGATGACCCATTGATGATCGTCATTTTTCAATTTATGCATGGTATTACATTTGGAGTATTTTATGTTGCAGCTTTCGAATATATCACCCGGCTTATTCCGAAATTCCTCCAGTCGACAGGGCATATGCTGTTTTACGCAATCTTCTTTGGCATATCAGGTATCGTCGGTTCGTTAATGGGAGGACGAATCATTGAACTGTTCAGTGGAGAATTTTTATATCTATGCATGGCAGGATTATCATTGGTTGGAGTCCTATTGGTAACCATATATCATGTTTTTACAACAAAAGCTAAAAGGAGCAGAACCTCTTTTTAGTACGAATGAGGCTTTGGAGGACTTTTTCTCTAAGGCCTTTATTTTTGGCTAGATGGGTTTAGTAGAATTGGAGCTGAGAGAAGAGAGCATTGGTTACAATCGCACATGGGAGAGCTTGCGTTCCATTAACATGGTGAATCTTGCTTGTAATCGAACGTGAGCGAGAATTGCGTTTGACTAGCATGATAAATACTGCTTGCTATCGTACGTGAGAAAGGCTTGCGTTTGATTAGCAGGATGAATACTGCTTACAATCTAACGTGAGAAAGGCTTGCGTTTGATTAGCAGGATGAATACTGCTTACAATCTAACGTGAGAAAGGCTTGCGTGCGATTAGCATGAAAAATACTGCTTACTATCGTACGTGAGAAGGGCTTGCGTTTGATTAGCAGGATGAATACTGCTTACAATCTAACGTGAGAAAGGCTTGCGTTTGATTAGCAGGATGAATACTGCTTACAATCTAACGTGAGAAAGGCTTGCGTTTGATTAGCAGGATGAATACTGCTTACAATCTAACGTGAGAAAGGCTTGCGTCAGACTAGCAAGTTAAATTCTACTATCAACCGAACATGAGAGATTTTTCTTCCGAATAAAACGCGACTCCGTATACTAGCGTGTTAAATAAAATTCTAATAAATACTTATATAAACAAAGCACGCTATTTCCCATTTGAAATAGCGTACTTTAAGTTTTTTTACAAACTAACTTAAGAATATAAAATACAGAACAAAGACTACAAATAATCCATACATGATTGGATGAATTTGTTTTCCTTTGCCCATAACGATCATTGTAATCGGATAGAAGATAAATCCGATTGCTATCCCTGTTGCAATACTATACGTTAAGGACATCATTAGAACAATAAAGAATGATGGAACAGCAACTTCGAAGCGATCCCATTCAATGTTTTTCAGTTGTGACGCCATCATGACTCCAACAATGATCAACGCTGGAGCAGTAACTGCACTCGTTACAACACCTAGTAACGGAGAGAAGAACAGAGCCAATAGGAAAAATCCTGCTGTCACAACTGATGTAAATCCAGAACGTCCACCTGCACCAACACCAGCAGTTGATTCTACATATGAAGTAGTTGTTGATGTACCTACGACTGCTCCTACAACAGTTGCAGTGGAGTCAGCCATCAATGCACGACCAGCTCTTGGCAGTTTATTATCCTTCACAAGACCTGCCTGCGTCGCAACGGCAACTAACGTACCTGCCGTATCGAAGAAGTCAACAAACAAGAAAGTTAAAATGACGACTAGCATTTCGATTGTAAATATATCACCAAAGTTAGCAAAAGCTTGTCCGAATGTTGGTGATAAACTAGGAACAGATCCTACGATATCATTAATTCCTTGCGGTGTTGGAATAAGACCAAAAATCATACCTGCAATTGCTGTGATGATCATTCCATAAAAAATACCAGCTTTGATACCGCGAGTAATTAAAATTACAGCTACTACCAATCCAAAGATAGTAAGAAGTACATTTGGATCAGTTATATCTCCCAATCCAACTAAAGTTGCTTCATTATCAACTACAATTCCAGCACTCGATAGACCAATAAAAGCAATGTACAAACCAATCCCAGCTCCAACTGCTAGTTTTAAGTTTGCTGGTATCGCATTAATGATAATTTCTCTCAAACCAGAAAGTGATAAAAAGATAAAGATAATTCCAGATACTAGAACTCCTGCTAAAGCAGTTTCCCAAGGTATTCCATATTGTAAAACAACTGTATAAGCAAAGAACGCATTAAGCCCCATACCAGGTGCAAGTGCGACTGGATATCTTGCAAGTACCCCCATCGTAAGTGTACCAACTGCTGCAGCTACTGCGGTTGCGGTAAATACGGCACCCTCAGGCATTCCAGCGGCTGCAAGTGTAGCTGGGTTTACAAAAAGAATATATGCCATAGATAGGAAGGTTGTTAGACCAGCAATAAATTCTGTTTTGTAATTCGTTCCTAGCTCTTCAAACTGAAAATACTTTTTCATTCAATTTTGCCTCCTAAGTTGCAAAATGCTCATGCGTCAGGAAAACTTGCTCTTAGTTGTCTCCAAACTCTTATGTTTTATCCTCAATTTCCCTTAGGGAAAAAGATAAATCTCCCTTTTAAAAAACAAAAAAACGCTCTTCAAAGGAGCGTCTACCAAAACACAAAGGAAAGAGAATGATAATAATATAGAAATATAGTTATTCCTATTTTCCCTGCGTAGTCAAACCTTTTACGGTGGTTTGGTAGAGACTTTGGGCCATATTCCCGAAATTATACGCAATGCATTTAATTATATTCCTATTCTACTTAGCTCACGTCAGTTTGTCAATGAAATCCGAATGTTGATTTCATAACTTGATTTAATATTCGGATATAAACAGTAAATCTATTCATTTATCAGTAATTTCAGTTAAAATAACCTTTAAATAAAAACAGAGTACTCTACCTACATAAAGGTAAAGTACTCTATTACTGATTGTTTAATTTTTAGGCTTAAGATCTTCGATTGAATCTATGTCCATGTAATTTGGAACAACAAGACCAATCTTAGCACCTGTTAAATTTGGACCTAAATCTATTAAGTTATCTTTATGCTTATTGTAGAATTCTTTATGAGTGATTGGTAACCAGGCAGCCGCCGATGCATCTGCATTTCCAGTAGCTACGGATTCAAAAACAATCGCTACATCTACATCTGTCACGGTTACATCAAAGCCTTTCTTCTCCATTGCTGCTTTTAAAACACCTGAAGAAGCACGCTCTGAGTCCCAAGGTGTCGAAACAAGTTCCACTTCCACTCCATCGACATCATCTACACCTTCTAACCAGACAGCAACCTTATCTTCGTTATCCTCTACCCACTCATAGGCGATTTCCTCTATATCACGGCCAGTCTCTTCCGCCTCAAACATGATGGATTCCATATCTTCAACATCCCATTCAAATTGATCGATCAGTTTATAGGCTTCTGGTTTTTCTTCTTCTAAACCAAGTCTCGCTATGGAATTAATACCTTCTTCTCCACCATAAATCCCTTTAGGATCTTCTAAATATTTCATGTCAGGGTGTGCTGCGAACATCCAATGTGGATTCCAACCTGTGACGACAATTGGTTCTTCATTTCTGATGGCATTATCCAATTCTGTCATCATGGCACCAGTTGAAGACAATGCCACTTCCCAGCCCTGTAGATTTTCATATTCTTCTATAGCTGCCTCCGTTGTAACAGAAATACCTGCTCCTGGTTCAATACCAATAATTGTATGATCAACTGCTTCACTATAATTTACTTTCCCATTATTATCTGAGTTACTTTCTGTCGCCTCCGAATCACCACAGGCTGCAAGCATAAATGTAACTAGTAATGCAAAAATAAAACCAACGTTCGTTATTTTTAACTTCAAACATATCCCCCATTTTCTGCAAATAAATTGTTCCTAATAGAAATTCGATTCCAAAATATCACGAAGCGAACCTTTTAAAGAACATACCGTTAAGTATTTTACAGTTATCCAGCATTCTACTCAAACTGGATATTTGGGGAAATAACGTTTTTTGAAGGGATAAACTAACCTGACAGTAAAACGACTTAAGAAAAACTTACAATCCTTCCAAAATGCTAAATAATCATCGCAATACTTAAGAAAGTGATGATTGAACAATTTTTCACACGAAAATAATGGTTAAAATACTTTAGCCTTCGGAACCGTTAACCAAGGACGATTATCTTCCCAGCGAACCGTAACCGGTATTTTATAAGTTTCAGATAAGCGCTCATCTGTTAATACTTCTTTTTTCGGTCCACCGGCAACTATTTCTCCATCACAGATTAATAAAACATGAGATATGACATCGACAATCTCTTCAATATGGTGCGTTACATAAAGCAAATGACAATCCCGTTCATTTACGTCATTGATCCATTGTAAAACTTCTTCCCTGGCAAGTACATCCAAGCCAGTGCATGGCTCGTCCAATATCAATATCTCAGGCTTGCTCATCAATGCCCTGGCAATTAGTACCTTTTGCTGTTCCCCTTGGGATAAACTGCGATAACTTTTCCCTTTGAGATGGGAGAGTCGTAAAGATTCAAGCAATTGGTCCGCCTGAACCCAATCTTCTTCAGAAACTTCTTCATAAAGGCCAATAGAGGCGAACTTTCCACTCACAACAATATTTTCGGTGATTTCCTTATGCAGATTTTGTGAAAATTGATCCAAAGAGCTGCTGACAAAGCCAATTCTCTTTCTCAATTCCGGTATATTTGTTTTCCCGAATACATTTCCGAGAACCGAAACCTTTCCTGACGTCGGATAATTATACCCGGTTACAATATTCAACAGGGAGGTTTTCCCTGATCCATTCAATCCTAGAATGCACCAATGTTCCCCTTCCTTCACTTCCCAATTTATATCTTTTAGAATTTCGCGCGAGTTTCTTCTCCACGTAACCTGTTGAAATTGAATGATTTTCTCCATGAAACATCTCTCCCGATACTTTTATGTTATAATACTCTTGATTGTAGAATATTTCTGACAATATAACAATGATTTTTACTGATTGAGTAATTCTTAGTTGAGGTGATCCATGAATAGAATCCCTATTAAGAAACGCTTTTATGAATTGCTTATTGATTACTTGGTCATCATGGCGTATATTTTTTTATTGTTCATTGTAAATGCCACTATTTTCACCTTCATTTTTGATGGGTTTCCAAAGTACACGGAAATCCACGTTCAAATTATTACTACATGTACATCTGTCATACCAACTATCTTTATCTTTTCGTATTTGGATTTTTATAAGAGAGGTTCGATAGGCAAAAAAGCTGCTGGGTTGAAACTCCTCTACGAAAACCACCAATTCCGTTCAAGCCTGATAAGAAATATAATTAAATTCTTACCTTGGCAATTGGGACATATTGGAGTGATTCGGGGAATGTATCAAGAATTCGATATACTGTAAACGTCAAATAATCCACACCTAGTTTTAGATGTGGACTATTGTTATGATTTATTTAGTTTTATTTGGTACACGACATTCCGCTGGAATGGACGGTGACCA